>NZ_JBWPWW010000002.1:0-271360 GCF_056590795.1 Prevotella sp. C0026C3
CGTTTCAAAGGGTCATTCTTATTTTGGCAAGGTGGGTCTCATTATTTTAACCTTACTGGGTCTAAAATACTTGCCAGGGTGGGTCAAATTAGTGTGGCTTTTCCAGCACTTCCAGAAGCAATTCTTCCTACTGCTCCTGCAACAAACGGTGCTATTGAAATGGAGGAAGTTGCAGCTACTACTACCGATATTGTTCATACTCATTATAAGCACGTGTTCTATCCATACATTAGCGATGCTGTTACAGAAGAAGCAAGTGCTCCGCTTATTATAATTGAGGGTACGCTATGGAAAGGCGATAAAGAGCGTGAGACTAAAGTTATCTACAAAAAGCACCTCAAGATAGAAGGTCAAGCTGATTTCTTAGGATTTAAGCGCAATACTCGTTACACCTTGGTGATAAAGAAGGCTGTTCCAGGTGAGTTTGAGGCAACAGTCACTGTAGATAAATGGAATGAGGAAACTGTTGAAGCAAAACTGAGTCCAGTAACTCCAAGAGTTTCGGAGATTCGGGACCCCGCTACTGCTGATGGATATTTTACAATGGATTTCAATACACAGACAATCTCTTTTAAGAAAGAAGCCAGTGATAGAGTCATGTACGTTACTGTTAATGCTAATGTTGATTGGGAAATAGTTGATGAAGCGCAAAACAAGGTCCTCCCTGTGGACACACATACTTTGGTAAGAGATTGGCTGAGGCTTAATCCGCATCACGGAATAGCCTATGCTAAGTATAATAGCATTCCTTATGGTATAAATGTTTGCGTTAAATCAGCCAATACCACAGGGAAAGATCGTTCTGCGCGTCTTATTCTGCGTAATAAGATCAATCATAATCAGCAAACTGTAGTAACTATTATTCAAAAAGGATAAAAACATGAAAATAAAGAAAATTCTAACATTATTGCTTCCGACAGCCTTTTTATTGTCGGCTTGTAGCAATCAAGACAATATAGCTGGCTCTGATAGCCAAGCTAATGATGGAGCCATCGAAATCACTTTCCCAGGACGAACTTTAGCGCCTATCACTTATGCCGGTACCTATCCTGCAGATGTAACAGAGAAAGCTTTGAGCAACGCTCGTGTTTATGTGTTTAGCGATAAAAACGGACAGCCTGACAAACTTTTGCAAACCGAAGTGTTGACGCTAACTGCAGGAGGAGACTCTGAAGGGGGTGTAAAAGGCAAATTCTATATGCGACGAGATGGCGTGCTACATCTCTTGGCTACAGCTAATCTATCCTTGACTAAAAAAGAAATAGAGAGGTTAGAAGGAAAAACTTTCCAAGAAGTTTCTAAAACCTTTATCACACAAGAAGCTGGTAAGGCTAATTTCTTCCCGATGTGTGCTACAGCTCCGGTGAAAGTGACTATACCTGATGTTAATTCTAATTCTCCTCGTCCCAAAGTTACTTTTACCTTAGAGCGTCTTTCCGCACGTATTGATATCGAGAATTTAACTACGGCAAAAAATGGTGAGTTTGTTTTGACAGGTGCCAGACTTCGTAATGATATTAATCAGTCCTATCTCGTTAAGGGACAGACTCCTGAACTTTATTGTGATGATAATTTAGGAGTGCATCTTTAGCTACTGGACCATTTGTTACTAATAAGGGGGTTAGTGGCGATATGAAAAAGATGTATATGCAGCTCTACACTTATGAAAATAAGGAGAACCAATTAATTGTTGATGTGCAAGGTACCTATAAAGGGCAGAAAGCTCTATTTTCAATTCCTTTTACCAACAGAAAAGTAAAGCGTAATACGCGTTATATCGTTCAGCTTCGCAATTCAGATGATATTTCTCGTATGACTTTTAATATTGTAGAAGTAAAAGATTGGGATGAAGGAGGTGTATCGACACTGAAACCTGGTGCAGATGCTGCGATGCCTACAGTAACATCGATTGTTGCTACTAATGACAAAGGTACTGCTGCTACTGTACAGCATACTGCCAACAATGCAGAGGCTAATAAGGTGACAAGCATTAAGGTCGAAACTCCTGAAGCTTACTATTTGAAGGTGAATGTGGAAAGCCCTACTGTGGAAAGCCGTATCTTGCTAAATAAGGCAGAATACCCTTGGATCTCTGTTAGTGAATTGGGCAAGGCTAATATTAGCGGTGGCAAATTACAACAGACATTTTTGGTGAAGATTGGCAAAAATGTGGACCTCTATGACCGCTCAGCAGTATTAGAAGTGCAGAATGCTTACGCTCCTAATAAGGTTGCACCCAAATTGATTACTTTGACTCAGAAAGCTGCTACTGCATCGTCAAATCCTGTTGCCTATGTAGCAAAGGCTTATGTTACAGATCTAAATAAATTTGGTCCTGTTGTAACAGACGATAATTTCGGTCAAAACAATATTGCAAAGAGCTATCAATGGGGACGTAATAAAACAGACTTAACAGGCGGAGAAGAGAAGGCTTCTATGCAACCAACAGATTCTCGTTTGTGGAATAGCAATAAAATATTTACAGGTGATAATATCAATATGTATAATTCCGCTTTGCAATCTGCTATAAGTTGGACGGAAGCTATTGCAAAGTCTACCAATGCGCCAGCGTCCTATAAAGGTACAAACGATGGAGATCCTTCGCCTGTAGGATGGCATATTCCTACATGGAATGAAGCTATGGTTATGGCGTATCGTGTGTGGACTTTTGATGGTTCTGCAAGTTTTTTTTCTGGTGCAGTCAATGCACAGAATATTAAAGAAACTGTAAAATTCCATGGAGAGAATGCTCCTTTATCCGTCACTTCAGATTATTATTCTACTGAAAAAAATGTAGCTTATGCTCTTAGATTTAAGGGTGCTAATAATAAGTATCTTACAGCTTTTAAATATACATATCGTTATCCAGGCGTTGTTGTACAAACGCGCTATTTAGGTGATAAAGGTGCCTCTTTAAAAGTGCAGGATATAGCTAACGAGAATTACTGGGACAAAGATGCTGGTAGTGATGTTGTTAGATATATAATAGAAAATTACTGGACTAGTTATAACGGAAGGGGATTTTGCACGATGGGTCGCGTATATAGTGGTGTTCAGGGATTACTTTTGGATAGTTATTTCTATCAAAATGAACCCTCTTTCATTCTTCCTTTCCGCAATTAAGCTTTAAGTAATTAGTGTTTTTATTAGGCGTGTTAGCACTCGGACTCCCGAAAGCGCACGCCTAATATATTTTAAGGTGGGTTCTATAAATTCTTTTTGCAGTAGCGTTAGAACAAGCTATACTGTAGAGGATTACCTAATTGATTATATCGTCTTATCTTTGCTTTTATGCGTATAATAAGTTTATGTTTTGTCTTTAGTTTCTTTATTCTTTTTTCTTGTTCGAAAGAGGAAAATATCTATCAGCAGCAGTATAAGACCCGTACAGTTTTGGCTTATATTGCAGCCGATAATGACTTATCGGCAGAAGCTAAAAGTAAGTGTGAAGCATTGCTAACAGGTTGGAATGCTAGTATGGGTAAGCTCTTAGTGGTTACAGATGATGGGAAGCATCCCCCCTTGTTATTGCAAGCTACTATGAGCAATGATCAAAAGCAATGGGATACGCTTCGCGTTTATACTCAAGATAATATGGCTGACCGCGTGCTACTCACAACCGCTATTGCTGATATGTCTCATTTTGCTCCAGCAGATACCTATGGTTTCATTGTATTTAGTCATGCTACGGGATGGCTACCTGCAGAAAGACATACTTCTGCTGCTACTAACATACAGGAAGCTAATATGCTCGGTATCCCCAAGGTGCAAGGTGATGGGATTGTAACACGTGCGCTCATTAAAGATGGCACACACTATATGAATATCGACGATTTTGCAGGAGCAATACCCGATCATCGATTTGCATTTATAGCTTTTGACATGTGTTTTATGGCAAATGTTGAAGCACTTTATTCGTTGCGTAATAAAGCCGATTATTTTATTGCCTCTGCTACAGAAATTCTCAGTCCAGGGTTTACCCCTATTTATCGTACCCATTTGAGTAAACTCTTTTGTACTCGATGCAATCAGCCTCGCCCTCTAATAGCGTTTGCTGCAGCTTATTTTGACTATTGGAATAAGCAGGAGGGTATTTATCGTTCTGCCACTATTAGTGTTATTAGAGCTAATGCGTTTGAGGAAATGGCAGAATTAAGTAGGCAGATCCTTTTTAAGAGTTCCTTGTATAAGGATTTGTCTAACCAAAGGAGTTTGTTTCAACCTTATGATCGGTATTCTACGCATCTCTTTTTTGACTTTAGCGAATATCTTAACTATTTGGCTCTAACAGCAGAGCAGCGTAAAGAGATAGATAGGGTGATGAACCATCTTGTGATTTATAAGAATAACACATCTCATCTTATTTCCCTACCAATTATTCAGCATTCTGGGTTGTCTGTATATATCGATAATCCCTATAATCCAGCTCTCAATAAAGCTCATAATCATACTGATTGGCAAAAACGAGTGATATCAAATTAGTAAATGATCCTGTTCGGGATAAGAATTATTTAAGGTGGGTTCTATAAATGAGCTTTTATGGTTTTTTGAATTATTATCGAGTCTACACCTTAGACCGAGGGTTGAGTCGATTACAGATGATAATGTGGAGTCAAATTGCTCCATGACCCGAAAATAATCCCCCAAAAGGAGTGAGTCTCTCAGATTTAATTTGTATCTTCGCCATGTCTATCGTCGGATTCTCTTGTTTTTTTGCAACACTAAGATAAGTGAAAATTCTGACATGGCAAAATCCTGAGCAACTTTTTGTTGCTCAGGTACTTAAAAAGTTTAATTTATAATAATGTTGCGGAATTAAGGTTAGACAAGGAAAACATATTGTAAAATTAAATCTTCGATAAAAAAACTCTCATTAGTAGAATTCATTTTGTGTTAATTTTGTTTCTTACAGTAAAAAGGGTAACTTTGCAAACAGATATTGGTTCAGACAGATTACTGCCTGTTTGATTAAAAGGGAATCGGGTGTAAGTCCCGAACAGTACCCGCTGCTGTAATCTCCTTGTGTTATCTACCAATGAAAGCCACTGGCGTACATTGACGTGCGACGGGAAGGTGTAGATGATGGAGAAAGTCAGAAGACCTACCAAATCTAATTATCGTTGTATATGGCCTCCGGGTGATGGGGTATATTACAATTTATTAAATAATCGCATTTGATAATAATGAAAGGCTTAGCCTCGTTGATTGTAGCATTGATTGTACCTATATATTTATGGGCACAGGATGATATTGCCGATTCTATCAATTTAAAGGGCGTACATGTGACAGCAAAAAGCAAACAGCGCCAATTGAAAGAAAGTGGTTTCTACATGAATATGATCGATGTACGCAACCAATCAAATGTAGCAACAAATCTAGCCGACCTCATTAATCAGACTACCGGCGCACGAGTAAGACGTGAAGGTGGTTTGGGGGCAGATTATGAATTATCCTTAAATGGGATGTCGGGTAAGTCGGTGAGATACTTTCTTGACGGTGTACCCTTGGATTTGAAAGGACGTAATGCCTCGCTTGATAACATACCTATCAGTCTTATAGATTATATTGAGATATATAAGGGTGTCGTACCTTCTTATCTAGGAGGAGACGCATTGGGGGGAGCTATTAATTTAGTGACTACTCGAAAAATAAAAAACTATTTAGATGTATCTGTAACAGCAGGTTCGTTTCATACCGCACTAGCCGACTTAAACGGGCAATGGGTGCTACCTAAATCCGGAATCGTGATACGACCATCGTTCGGACTGGCTTATTCGAAGAATGATTACCGTATGAAGGGTGTGGAATTATGGAATGAGCAAGCAGATGCTTATATAGAAACTGATGCAAAACGATTTCATGATGGATACTTTTTCTTATTAGGGCAAATGGAAGTAGGAGTTCAGAATAAATCGTGGGCCGATGCGTTTTTCGTCTCTGCATCATGTCAAAAGAAAGATAAGGAATTGCAAACTGGACAGATACAGAGTATTGTATATGGTCAGGCAGAGTGTAATCAGCATGCTTGGAATGTATCGATGAGTTACGATAAACACAATTTCTTCGTGGATGGTTTACGATTGAAGGCTCTTATATCGCAAACTTGGGATAAGGCTGTGACTGTAGATTCTACTTATCGGAAGTATGCATGGGACGGTAGTTACATTAATACTGTTCGCAATGAGATTACTGGTCGTAGTAAACAGCTACGACATTATAGTCGTCCGCTTACCACCATCAGAACAAATTTTGATTATACGCTTGGACATAATCAATCATTCAATCTTAATTATTTGATGTATAGTACCGGTAATCGACGCTGGGATGAACTCGATACAGATTTTGAACCGTCGAGTGATAGAATTACGAAACATCTTATAGGATTATCTTATTATGTTAGCTTGAAAGGTCGTTGGCAAGCATCTGTATTTTTAAAGGATTATATTAATCATGTAAAAGTTGGACAAACCGATCTTCCGTGGATAACTAATTCCATGAATGCGATTCGCAATACGACAAAGAATTATATGGGATACGGGCTCAGTAGCCGTTATACACTGTTGCCGGAAATTTCTGTAAAGGGCTCTTTTGAGCATGCAGCTCGACTTCCGCTGGCCAATGAACTCTTGGGTAACGGTGCTACTGTCTATGCCAATTTAGCTTTAAAACCAGAGAATAGCGACAATGTAAACTTAGGATTGTATGGACATGCAGTATTCAGCAAAACGTATCGCTTAGATTATGAAGTTGCAGGATTTGTCCGTAAGGTGAGAGATTATATTCATGCAGTCTTGTCTGAACAGGATGGATTGCTACAATATAAGAATGTAAATAATGTCACAGTGAAAGGAGTAGAAGGCGAAGTGAGTTACTCGTATGCTGATTGGTTGCAGCTAAAACTGAATGGAACTTATCAGAATGCACGTGATATGAATAGATGGATGAATGATGGTAAGGAATCTGTGACCTACAAAAATAGACTTCCCAACCGTCCATGGCTTTATGGGAATGCGGAAATAATGTTACAGAAGACCAATCTATTTTGTAAGGATACGAATATACGCTTCAGCTATTTGTATCAATATGTACATTGGTTTTATCTGACATGGGAAGGATATGGCTCCCTATTTTCTAAAGCACATATCCCAACGCAAAATCTCCATTCGACAACTCTCTCGTATTCATGGGACAAAATGAGATATAATATCTCACTAGAGTGTAACAATATTTTTGATACAAAAGCTTACGACAACTATAAACTACAGAAACCCGGTAGGGAATGGATGTGCAAATTCAGAGTTTTTATTAATTAACAACATAATAAGATGAGGAAAATATATTTATTAGTAATCGTTGCAACCAGTATTTTTGTGGGTGGATTATTCACAGCTTGCTCTAACGATGACGAACCGAATCGGAATCCTGATGAGATATTGGGAGTTCATTATGATATTTGGGTAACTCCCGGACAAAGTACCGGTATGGGTAGCAATGATGCAATCATCGTACAAAATTTGAAGAGTTTGGAAGGAGATAGTACTATTAACTTTAAGAATACCGGCGTAGATGTGACAGCCAAATTATATCAAGAATCTATTATTAAGGGCATGTACTATTATCAGATACCCAAAGAGAAAGACAGGTTTGGAAAGTATCAGATTATTAATGGTCAAATTATAACGGTCAAGGAACGTCCTTTCGATAAGAATACTTATAAAGATAGACGATATACACATGCTTGGTTGGCTAATAATGAACTTGTTGTCATGGCAGCTAATGGTAAAGCAAACGATGTCGTTTGGACAAAATATAATACAGATAATATGACTATTGAAGCCGAAGGAAGTTTAGATTTAGCTAAAAAGACCCGTGTGAAACAATATAGTACCTCTGGCTTGGCTACTTATCGTGCTAGTGATAACAAATTAATCTATTTTTTCTGCGAAAAAGCCAAAAAGGCTACTAAGCAGGTTTTTGCAGCCTTTATCAATCCGACAACAATGGCAGTAGAAAAATTAGATTCAACGACCGTAGGAGAAGAGATGGACGGAACGGCTTATGGAGAGCTCTTACAGGATAAAAGTTTTTTTGACGATAATCAGAATCTATATCTTCCTCTGTTATCTAGTATAGCTGGTGCTAAATCTGCTACGTCTAAATATAGTCGTATAGTCAGAATCAATAACGGTGAAGAGAAATTTGACAAGTCATATATAGGTATGAACACAGGTACAAATAATGGCAAGATCGTAACTTGTGATTATGTTGGGGGTAATAAAGCTCTGCTCTATATCCAAGATCCTGAACATACAGGTACCAGTAAAGACAATAGACTTAGCGAAGGTTGGGGGGCAAACTATAATTGCTATTATGCATTGCTAGACTTGTCTACTAATGTTTTGAAAGAGTTTACTTATAAAGGTAAAGCATTACCTTATAGCAGCGGGACATTTTCACAACGTTCATTTATCTTGAATAATAAAGTCTTTATAGGCGTAAATCCACAAGACAGTCCGGCATGTGTGTATGTCTATAATAAGAGAACGCAGGAGTTGACAAAGGGGATAACTATAGCTACCGGTTATCAATTTACGAGGATTACCCATATATTAGATAAGTAAAACGAATGAAACGTATTCCACAATTCTTATTGGCTGCTCCTACATCGGGTTCAGGTAAAACTACGGTATGCCGGCTATTGATGTCGGCACTGACCAAGCGAGGGTTACATGTGCAGCCATTTAAGTGTGGTCCGGATTATATTGATACGAAGTTTCATGCAGTAGCATGCGGACGCCCCTCACTTAACCTTGACACCTTTATGGCTTCTACATGTTGTGTAGAAGCCATCTATACTCACTATGCGCAGAGAGCCGATGTCTGTATAGTAGAAGGCATGATGGGGATGTATGATGGGTATGACAGGGATAAAGGCTCTTCGGCAGAAATAGCATCCATATTAGATATTCCTGTGATACTAGTTGTCGATGCTAAAAGTGCAGCATACTCTATAGCTCCTTTATTGAAAGGTTTTATGGAGTTTCGTCCAAATATCAAAATTGCTGGTGTTATTTTCAATAAGGTAAATTCTGCTCAACATTATAATATGCTCTGTCAAGTTACAGAAGAATTGGAATTGCCATGTTTTGGATATCTACAAAAATGCAAAGATATAGAGCTATCTAGTCGATATTTGGGATTGAATTTCACCAAAATAAAGGAAAAAGACATGTCATACTTCCTTGAATATGTACAAGTTGACCAGTTATTGGAGAGTGTGATGCGCGATGTCCCGAAAGATAATGATTCATATTTAGCAAATATACCTCCACGAGGATGGAATATTTGCGTCGCAAAAAATGAGGAGTCATTCTCTTTCCTTTATCAAGAACATGTTGATATGATGGAGAAATGGGGGCATATTACTTATTTTAATCCGGAAGAAGATTTTACTATTCCGCGCAATACGGATTTGCTATATTTACCCGGTGGTTACCCAGAAAAGCACCTAGACGATTTCTCTGAATATACTATGCACGAAATATACCAATATGGTGAACATGGTGGACGTATATGGGCTGAGTGTGGAGGTATGATGTATTTGTGCAAAGAAATACGAACTCATGAGGGGAGTCGACGAATGGTTGGCCTATTTAATCACGTTATATCGGCAGAAGATGAGCATCGTAAACTTTCGTTAGGCTATCGTAAATTGCAATTACCCAATGGTCTGAAGTTACGAGGGCATGAATTTCACTACACTCAATTTGTGGGGCAAAGACCGCAAACCATAGCAGAAGTTCGCAATGCAAGAAACGAGATAGTTGATAGTCCATTTTTTAAGTATAAGAATGTGACGGCAAGTTATACACATTTATATTGGAATTATGGCAAGAATATACACAAAGACTGGTGATGATGGGCAAACCCACTTGCGCAGTGGTGTTAGAGTAGATAAAGATGATATACGGATAGAAGCCAATGGTGAAATTGATGAATTGAATTGTCATATTGGTGTTGTATGCGCTTCTATGCGAAAAGGAGATACTCGGAGACTCCTATTATGCAGGATTCAACAGGAGTTGATGACTATAATGAGCTTGGTAGCAACTCCACCGGGAAAAGAAAATCCACGTGAGGAAGAACTGAAAGAGCTAACTTCAGAAATGGAAACAGAGATAGATAGGGTTACCAAAGATAGAAGATTTCGCTTTGTATTGCCTGGTGGAACCTTCCTACAGGCCTATTTGCATATGGCTAGAAGTAAAGCTCGCACTGCGGAAAGACGATTATGGACTGTTAACCGCGAATATCCACAAGATAAAAAAATCATGGTTTTTATGAATAGGCTGAGTGATTTTCTTTTTGCTTTAGCTACAGATGAGGATTTTGACTAATAAATATATGACTGGTTTAAGGCCAATAATGCTGTGTGGCACAGGTAGTGATGTTGGTAAAAGTGTACTGGCAACAGCTTTATGTAGAATATTCAAACAAGATGGCTATGCTCCAGCTCCCTTTAAAGCTCAGAACATGGCCTTGAATAGCTATGTCACGAGTGATGGGTTAGAGATAGGAAGAGCTCAAGCTGTGCAAGCAGAGGCCGCAGGTTTAGAATGTCAAGTGGATATGAATCCAGTCTTGTTGAAACCCCAAGGAGAACACACCTCACAAGTAGTATTAAATGGTCGTCCTATAGGTAACTACAGTGCACAAGAATATTTCCGCTCAGAAGGACGAGAACACTTGCAGCAAGCAGCTCATAATGCATTTGACAAGTTAGCCCAAATGTATCATCCCATTGTTATGGAAGGAGCTGGTAGCATATCAGAAATCAACCTAAAAAAACAAGACATAGTCAATCTCGCTATGGCTAGATATGCCGGTGCATCAGTCATATTGGTTGCTGATATTGATCGTGGTGGGGTTTTTGCCAGTTGTTATGGGAGTATAGCTTTGCAGTATCCCGAAGACAGAAAACTTATAAAAGGGATTATAGTCAATAAATTCCGAGGGGATATGCGTCTATTTGAGGATGGGCGTAAGATGTTGGAAGAAGTATGTAAAGTTCCTGTTCTTGGGATTATTCCCTATTTCAACGATATTCATATAGAGGAGGAGGATAGCGTTGATTTAATATTTAAGAATAGGAGAGTAAGCCATGATAAGATTAATATAGCCGTAATATTGCTAAAGTATATTAGTAATTTTACTGATTTTGATATATTAGAGCGTGACCCACGTGTCAATCTATTTTATACTAACAATATTCAAGATATAGCACAAGTCGATATTATCATTATTCCGGGAAGCAAGAGTACATTGGAAGATCTCTATGAGCTACGACGTAATGGTTGTGCACAAGCGATTATGAAAGCTCATGAGAATGGTAAGACAATAATGGGAATCTGTGGGGGATTCCAAATGTTAGGTGAAGAAGTGCTCGATCCTAATCATGTGGAAGGAGATATAGATAGATTACCGGGACTTGGATTACTCCCAATGTCGACTACCATGGACTGTAATAAAGCGACTCAACGAGTAGAATTTTCTTTCGAGGGCTATCTCTTGAATGGCTATGAAATTCATAATGGTAAAAGTGTTTTAAGGGATGGAACTAGTAATTATGGTAAAATTGTAAATAGGGATAAGGTGTATGGAACATATGTTCATGGCATCTTAGATAATATTTCGTTTATTGATATTTTGTTAGCTCCCTATGCCGGCAAATCCCAAGAGGGTTTTAATCTTAAAAAGTATAAGGAAACACAGTATGATTTGCTTGCAAACCATGTTCGGTCTAATCTTGATATGGATTGTTTATACTCAATTATGAAGGGAGAAGTATGATAGAGAGTCTTCATGGCGACGATTTATATCGTTACAAAAATATTTGTATAAATTTTAGTTCTAATATATGGGGGCATGCAGAACTACATGAACTAAAAGCACAATTAGCTCATCGTTTGGATACTATTTCACATTATCCGGAACCTTATGCCCATAATTTAGAACTTTCTTTGGCAAATTCTATAGGAATTCACCAAGATGAAATATTGGTGACTAGTGGTTCTATTGATGCTATCTACTTAATATCAACACTCTTTTCTGATGCGGAACCGATAATTCCAAGTCCTACATTTTCAGAGTATGCATTGGCTTCCAATCGATTTAAGCATAAGGTTGAATCCTCGAAAAAGATTCATTGGGTGTGTAATCCTAATAATCCCACAGGATTAGTTATCCCAAAGAAAACATTATTGGAAGAGATTGATAGCTCGAGAGACATCTTTATCATAGATCAAGCTTATGAAGATTATACACTAGAGCAATTACTTACTGATGCAGAAGTAGTATGGCGTCCAAATGTATTTCTACTCCATTCGATGACAAAGAAATATTGTATACCGGGATTGAGACTTGGATATGTGGTTGGAAATAGAATGTTAATACAGGCATTACGAGAGATAAATCGTCCATGGAGCGTAAATACTTTAGCGCTGGAAGCTGGATTATGGCTCCAAGGAAAAAACGTATTACCAGCCACACAATGGTTGAGAAAAGAAACAGAGTTGTTTAGAAATCATATCAATCAATTAGATGGATATGAAGCTTTACCTACCCAGACCAATTTCTTCCTTGTAAAGATTGACCTTAAGAGAAGACCTTCCTCTAACATATTGAAACAACGGCTAGCTCAAGAATATGGTATATTGATTCGTGATGCTTCTAATTTTGTAGGATTAGACGATTCATATTTCAGAGTGGCAACACAATTACCTGTAGAGAATTTAGAGCTAGTGGCTTTATTAGATCGACTTCATTAAAATGGCTTACATTGCAAAAATACTATCGTTAATTATAGGATGGGTATTGGATTTCTGCTTAGGCGATCCGGAGCGGCTCCCACATCCTATTGTATTATTTGGGAAAACAATTGCTTTTGGAGAACGAATCATGAATCGGGGACGGCATAGGATGCTAAAGGGAGGAGTCATGGCGTTAGCACTTATTGGCTCGGTATATACACTTGCATACTTTCTGATACATGAATTATCTTTCATATCTATCTGGCTTGAAATAGGTATAGAAAGTATTTTAATATTCTTCTGTTTAGCCGGTACCACTTTAATAAAAGAATCGAAGCAGGTGTTTAGTGCTTTAGAACATAGCCTTGAAGAGGGGAGAGCACAAGTATCAAGAATCGTGGGACGTGATACAAGTAGCCTTTCTGAACAAGAGATAAAACAAGCAACTCTTGAAACATTATCAGAAAACTTAAGCGATGGTGTCGTAGCTCCCTTATTCTGGTTAGCTATATTGGGTGTTCCGGGGATATTGACATATAAAATGGTTAATACATTGGATTCTATGATTGGCTATCGAACACAACGTTATCTTCTATTTGGAAGTATAGCTGCACGCATAGATGATATCGCTAATTATCTACCAGCGAGATTAACAGCTTTGATGATGTTGCTTGTAAGTGGGAAATTTAGACAAATAAAATTCGTAATGCACTATGGAAAGGCGCATTTAAGTCCCAACAGTGGTTATCCAGAGAGTGCATTAGCAGCAATACTAGATTGTAGGTTTGGTGGCTCTCATTTATATTTTGGAGAATGGGTTGATAAACCTATGATAGGTTTTAACCCTCGTGAACTCACCATTATGGATTTTAAAAAAGCAATTATTATCAATCGCTCAGTTGAGTTGTTGACAATAATTGCCTTGATTGTGTTTTATTTAACTTTGGCAGTTCTTTAATTTGCCGATTCAAATTCACGCAAGAAACGTACGTCATTCTCAGAGAACATACGCAAATCGCTAATACGATACTTTAAATTTGTGATACGTTCAACTCCCATACCAAATGCATAACCTGTATAGACACTAGAATCGATACCGCATGCCTCCAAATCATGTGGGTCTACCATACCACACCCAAGGATTTCCACCCAACCCGTATGCTTACAGAAAGTACATCCTTCTCCACCACAGATATTACATGAAATATCCATTTCTGCACTAGGCTCAGTAAATGGGAAATAGCTAGGACGCAAGCGAATCTTTGTATCAGCTCCAAACATTTCACGAGCAAATGTTAGTAAAACTTGTTTTAAGTCAGTAAAACTAACGTTTTTATCAACATACAGTCCTTCTACTTGATGAAAAAAACAGTGTGCACGTGAGCTAATAGCCTCATTACGGTAAACACGTCCCGGACAAATAATGCGAATAGGAGGTTGGTGATTTTCCATATAATGAGCTTCATCACCCGATGTATGGCTTCTCAATAGAACATTCTTAGTCACATCCGAGGAATTGGTTTGTTCTATAAAGAATGTATCTTGCATATCGCGGGCAGGATGATCTGCCGCAAAGTTTAGCATTGTAAACACATGCTTGTCATCGTCTATTTCCGGTCCTTGAAAGAGAGTAAATCCCATACGTTGGAAAATATCAATAATCTCATTTCTGACGATGGTTAATGGATGGCGTGTTCCAAGTGGAATGGGATAAGGAGTACGGGTAAGATCGAAATCCTCATGTTGGCTTTCGGCAGTATCTACTTTCTCTTTCAACTCATTCAATTTATCTTGAGCAGTTTGCTTCAGTTTATTGAGCTCAATACCTACTGCCTTCTTTTGATCTGCAGCCACATTACGGAAATCTGCCATAAGAGCATTGATTTCACCTTTTTTACTGAGATATTTTAAGCGGAGGCGTTCAATTTCTTCAGCATTTGTAGCCGTGAGTTCCGTCACCTCTTTCAACAGTGCTTCAATCTTTTCTAATAACATGCGTTTCAGTCGTTTGAAAAATATATGCAAAGGTAATATTTTTATGCTAAAAGAAGAAAGAATATAGAAATAAAGTTGTATTTTTGCACTGATTTGAGAGGGTATATTAAGACCCAAAATTTAGAGTCATGAGAAAAAATACTTTTTGTTTTTTTATTGTAGTAGTGGCTACAATAATCAGTTTTTCCATCACCGGTTGTCGGAATAAAAAGCCTTTGGAGACTATGGATTCTGTTGTTGTAGATACAGCCAGGATTGATAGCTCTGCTATAGATACAATGGATAATATAATAGCAGAAACTCCGATGCCAAAAGCAGCCGATGAACTCTTTGATGATTTTATTTTTAATTTTGCAGCCAATAAGAAACTTCAATTTGAACGCATTAACTTTCCATTGCCGGTTTATCATGACAATAAAGTCGAACAAATAAAAAGAAATCAATGGACGATGGAGCATTTCTTCATGCGTCAGGAATTCTATACTTTGATTTTTGACAATGCCAAACAAATGAAGGTTGTCAAAGATACTACGATTGACCATGTTGTGATTGAAAAAATCTTTTTTAAGAAAAAGACCATCAAAGAGTACGTATTTAATCGTATTAATGGCCAATGGAGATTAATAAATATTGCATATAAAGGGATGCATAAAAATCTTAACGCTTCATTTTTAAACTTTTACTATAAATTTGTTACAGATTCTACATTCCAAATTAATAGTGTGCATAATCCTCTACAATTTTCCGGTCCAGATCCTGACGATGATTTTGGCATTATGAATGGAACTTTAGAGCCGGAACAATGGTCGTCTTTTGCTCCTCAATTACCAAGCAATTATATATATAATATTCTTTATGGACAATCATATAAAGAGAGTCGTGAGAAAGTATTTGTAATTAGGGGTATTGCCAATGGACTAGAAACTGAATTGACATTCAAGTATTTAGGTAATTCTTGGAAACTTATTAAGTTGTCAATGTAGAATGAAATATTGTCTAAATTTTAATTTGTTAAATTACAATACATTTGGTATTGAGGCTAAATGTAAATCTTTTATTCAATACACAGATTTAGAAGATGCGAAGAAAACAGCTTCAATACTAACGGCCCCTTTCTTTATCCTAGGAGGTGGTAGTAACCTTTTGCTGACCAAGGATTATCATGGTACTGTTGTTAAAGCAGAATCGCGTCTAGATATAAAGGTTATAAAGGCAGATGCAGATAAAGTTTGGTTGCGCTGTTGGGCTGGTACTACATTTGATGATGTAGTAGAATATGCTGTAAATCAAGGATATTATGGATTAGAAAATCTATCACTGATTCCCGGTGAGGTTGGAGCCAGTGCCGTTCAAAATATTGGAGCATACGGGGTAGAGATAAAAGATGTTATAGATAGAGTTGAAGCTATAAACATTTCTACAGGACTAGAAGTGTCTTTTACCAATGCCGACTGCCAATATTCATACCGGCAAAGTAGATTTAAGAATGAATGGCATCATAAATACTTAATTACCTATGTAGTCTATTGCTTATCTACAAAATTCAATCCACGCCTAGATTATGGTAATATTCGTTCTTCTTTAGATGTTCAAGGCATAGATGTTCCAACTGCTAAGCAATTAAGAGATACTATCATATCCATTCGTCAAGCCAAACTTCCAGATCCAAAAGTATTAGGAAATGCAGGGAGTTTCTTTATGAATCCGATTATCAGCAAAGAACAACTTGGGCATTTAATAGAACTTCATCCTCAAATGCCACATTATCCAATTGATGAACTACACGTAAAAATTCCTGCAGGTTGGCTTATAGAACAGAGTGGCTGGAAAGGTCGGGCTTTGGGACGAGCAGCCGTTCATGATAAGCAAGCTTTAGTTCTTGTAAATAGAGGTGGCGCTACGGGAGCCGATGTATTAGCTTTATGTAATACCGTTCGTGAAGCTGTCTTGGAAAAATTTGATATTCAAATTAAACCGGAAGTAAATATTCTGTAGTTTATAAGATTATGCCAAAATTCACTTTTCTTGGCACTGGAACATCTAATGGAGTCCCTGTATTGGGCTGTTCTTGCGATGTTTGCCATAGTTGTGATCCACGAGACCGTCGATTTCGGTGTGCTGGTCTTCTAGAAACAGCCAATACTCGTATCCTTATTGACTGTGGTCCGGATATTCGTCAGCAATTGCTCCCTTTAGATTTTCGGCGTATAGATGCTGTGTTGATAACACATATACATTACGACCATGTAGCTGGAATAGATGACTTGCGTCCTTATTGTAGCTTTGGCGACATCCATATTTATGCAGACAGTTCCGTTACATCTGGTTTACAGCATACTATGCCTTATTGTTTTGGAGAAGATTTGTATCCGGGAGTACCTAAATTAAACATCAAAACGATACGGGAACATGAACTTTTAGCTATTGGAGATTTCCGTGTACTACCTTTTCAAGTATTACATGATGATTTACCAATACTTGCTTATAGATTTGGAAGTTTTGCTTATATAACGGATATGAAGACAATTCCAGATTCAGAACTTCCTTATTTAGAAGGAATTGAGACATTGGTTGTAAATGCACTTCGCTGGGACAGGCCACATCATTCCCATCAATTAGTAGGCGAAGCCATTGAGTTTGCTCATAAAATAGGTGCACGACATACCTATTTGACACACCTTACACATAAAATAGGATTACATGCTGAAGCAAGTTTAAGACTTCCTCAAGACGTTCAATTTGCCTATGATGGATTACAAATCGACGTATAACTACTTAGCTAGAATTATCATTAAGTAGGAGAAAGTTGCTATTGATATTTTTATATGTTTTTTTGCTCGTTAGCAAAATATCGTTTATACTCTGATTCAAAATTTGGAGTAAATATGCCTTTTCCTAGATTTTCATGAATTTCTTGCATAGTCCAAAATTTTCCATCAGCTAATTCTTCTTTGTTAATGGAGATAGGAATGTTATATATGGCCTTAAAAGAATATATAAGCTCTTGTTCCATTAGGCTCTCAAAGACATAATGGCCTAGCTCTGTTGGGCTAAAGTCCTCTATATTTAGTTCCTCTTTCACCTCTCTTTGCAAAGCTGTAGTGACATCTTCTCCCAAATTTACATGTCCCCCACATGCAGTATCCCATTTAGATGGCTGTATATCTTTCCATTTCGGACGCAATTGGAGAAAAAGTTCACCTTGAGAATTAAAAATATGTAAATGTACTACAGGATGAAGAAGTTTACTACCATTATGTGCTTGTCCTCTTGTAATAACTCCTAGTATATTCCCTTCTTCATCTATATAGGGAAAATATTCTTCTAAATTGTCTTGCATGTTCAAAGTTTGGATGAGAATATAAATGTATTAGGAAATTGTTCTTCTAATCCATTAGGCACAATTCTAAATATTCCAAAGATAGCACTACCACTTCCACTCATCTGAGCATAAATGGCACCTAGATCGTATAAGGTTTGTTTGATAGCTGCCAACTCCTCATGAGCTTTAAATATTGGTATTTCAAAATCATTGTGTAATGCTTCCTTCCATGTCTCAATGGGCTGTCTAATAATATCTTTACAGCATTTTAATGGTTTTTGCGGGACAATAGATTGATATGCTTCTTTTGTAGAGATAGATATATCAGGCTTAATAATGACAATATAGTATCCATTCAAATTACTTTTAGGTCCATCAACAGGAGAGATGATGTCACCCAATCCAGTAGCATATGATAGCTCTGAAGTAATAAAAAAAGCACAATCAGCTCCTAGTTTAGCCGCATATCGCTCCATCTCTGCATATCCTATATTAAGTCTGAAACGTTCATCAAGTAATTTAATCATATAGGCAGCATCACTGGAACCACCACCAAGTCCGGCTTGAGATGGTATCTTTTTGTATAAATGAGCATGCACCCTTGGAAGTTCAAAATCGGACGCCAAGAGATTATAAGCTTTTACTACGAGATTATCTTGTTCGTTACATTCAATTACATTTCCCGTTATCTTCAAATCACAATCTGTATCTGAAGGAAAATCTTCTCCCATATATTTAATCTCTAGTGTATCATGTAAAGAGTAAATAGGATAGAATACTGTCTCTAGGTCGTGGTATCCATTACTACGTTCACCTATAATATTGAGCCCAAGATTGATTTTTGCACAAGGAAATGAAATCATAATATTATCAATATAGTATATTGCAAAGATAAAAAATAAATGTGAAATGCCTTTTAACAATACGTTTTTTTTTATCTTTGCATGAAATACAAGGAGTTAATTATGCCAGACAAAAATGATACGGTAAAGACGAAAAGAAAACAACAATCCAATATTGACACTAATTTCGGACATCTACAGCCACAAGCATTGGATGTAGAACAAGTGGTATTGGGTGCTCTGATGATAGACAAAGATGCATTTTCCATTGTTTCAGAGATTTTGAGACCAGAAACTTTTTATGAGCCACGCAATCAAAAAGTTTATCAAGCTATTCAGAATCTCAACATGAGCGAGCGTCCTGTAGATATTCTTACTGTTTCAGAAGAATTAAAACATGCAGGTACATTAGACGATGTGGGCGGTGCACAGTATATTGTGGATTTGAGTTCACATGTTGCCTCTTCGGCTAATATAGAGTTTCATGCTCATATTTTGGCTCAGAAATTCCTTGCACGACAACTGATTTCATTTGCTAGTAAGATAGAGACAAAAGCTTTTGATGAGACGGTTGATGTTGATGAGCTCATGCAAGAAGCAGAGGGAAATCTATTTGAAATCTCTCAAAAAAACATGAAACAGGATTATACCCAGATAGATCCTGTTGTTCAGCAAGCTATTGAAATACTGCAAAAGGCATCTGCTAATAGCGGAGGGCTCACTGGTATCTCTACTGGATATACAAAATTAGACGAGATGACTAGTGGATGGCAAAAGAGCGACCTTGTAATTATAGCGGGGCGTCCGGCCATGGGTAAAACTTCTTTTGCATTAAGTGTCGCTAAGAATATTGCGGTAGATAGCAGGGTGCCTATCGCATTCTTTTCTCTCGAAATGAATAATGTCCAATTGGTAAACCGTCTGATTTCTAATACCTGCGAGATTGGAGGTAATAAAATATTAAATGGACAACTATCCCCGGATGAGTGGAGCAGGCTTGATAAAAATGTTAGAAAATTAACCGGTTCACCTATATATATAGATGACACTCCCGGTTTGAGCGTGTTCGAATTACGAACTAAGGCAAGACGACTTGTCCGTGAGAAAGGTGTGAAGATTATCATGATAGACTATTTGCAGCTCATGAATGCAAATGGTATGAAATTTGGTAGCCGTCAAGAAGAAGTGTCTACCATCTCACGTTCTTTAAAAGGATTGGCCAAAGAATTGGATATTCCTATATTAGCATTGAGTCAGTTGAATCGTACCGTTGAAAATAGAGATGGGTTGGAAGGAAAACGTCCTCAATTAAGCGACTTACGAGAGTCTGGAGCCATAGAGCAGGATGCCGATATGGTTATTTTTGTACATCGACCGGAATATTATCATATCTTTGAAGATGAAAAGGGTAATGATTTGCATGGAATGGCACAAATTATTATAGCCAAGCATCGTAAAGGCGCTACCGGGGATGTACTTCTTACCTTTAAGGGCGAGTTCACTCGATTCCAGAATCCGGAGGCCGCTCCTGCAGCTCCACCCATGGAGGGAGGTGAGGTCCTAGGTTCTAGAATGAATGGTATTCCGTCTGGAGATTTCCCTTCAAGCGATAATTTACCACCGATTCCACCTTCTGATGTTATGCCTTTTTGATTAACACGACACGGAAGTTATAATTTGTAATATTAATATTCAAAAAAGTAACATATTGCTTGTATATGTCGGATAATATTATTACTTTTGCAGAAAATAAAAGAAATATGACAGGACTAAACCTACAGAGCATCATTATTGATATTCGACTTAAGCGAGCCGAAGGAAGTGATGAGGTGTCTTGGTAGTCCTAACATATAGATATGTAAGCCTTTCTCACTTCCATTAGTGTGAAAGGCTTTTTCATTAAGTATAATATCATAATTCACATATAAATGAGCGACAAGTTATACATTTTTGATACAACATTGAGGGATGGTGAACAAGTTCCCGGTTGCCAGTTGAACACCGTTGAGAAAATTCAGATTGCCAAGCAACTCGAACAATTAGGTGTAGATGTTATAGAGGCCGGATTTCCAATTAGTAGTCCCGGCGATTTCAACTCTGTCATAGAGATAAGTAAGGCCGTAACATGGCCGACAATATGTGCGCTTACTCGTGCTGTAGAGAAAGATATTGAAGTTGCTTCCGATTCTTTGCAATATGCAAAACACAAGCGTATTCATACTGGTATTGGAACTAGTGATAGTCATATTAAATATAAATTCAATTCTACTAGAGAAGAGATTCTTGAGCGTGCTGTGAAAGCTGTTGCTTATGCTAAAAAGTTTGTTGAAGATGTAGAATTTTATGCTGAAGATGCGGGGCGAACCGATAATGAGTATTTAGCAAGAGTTGTAGAAGCTGTTATTGCAGCAGGTGCTACTGTTGTTAATATACCTGATACAACGGGCTATTGTCTTCCCGATGAATACGGACGGAAGATAAAATATCTGATGGAACATGTTGATAACATTGATAAAGCCATTATTTCTACACACTGCCATAACGATCTTGGCATGGCTATAGCCAATACATTACAAGGTGTATTGAATGGAGCAAGACAGGTAGAGGTGACAATCAATGGTATTGGCGAACGTGCAGGTAATACCTCTTTGGAAGAGATAGCTATGATTTTGAAGTGCCACCAAGGTATTGGTATTGATACAAACATCAATACTACAAAGATATGTCAGACTAGCCGTATGGTCTCTAGCCTGATGAACATGCCTATTCAACCCAATAAAGCCATTGTTGGTAGAAATGCTTTTGCACATTCTAGTGGTATTCATCAAGATGGTGTATTGAAAAATGTACAGACTTATGAAATCATAGATCCCAAAGAAGTTGGGTTGGATGATAACTCTATTGTATTGACAGCACGTTCTGGCAGAGCTGCTCTTAAATACAGACTTCGTGTAAATGGAGTGGACGTAACCGATGAGAATAAGTTGGATAATATTTATCAAAAATTCCTTAGATTAGCCGATCAGAAGAAAGAAGTCAATGATGATGATATCTTGATGTTAGCAGGAGCCGATACGGCAGATGCTCATGCCGTGAAACTCGACTTCTTACAAGTCACTACAGGAAAAGGTGTGCGTAGCGTAGCAAGTATCGGACTTGATATCTCCGGACAAAAATTTGAAGAGGCTTCTAGTGGAAACGGCCCTGTCGACGCAGCTATCAATGCGCTGAAAAAAATCATTCAGAAACATATGATACTGAAAGAATTTACTATTCAGGCTATCAGTAAAGGCTCTGACGATGTTGGAAAGGTGCATATGCAGGTAGAATACGAAGATAATATTTACTATGGATTTGGGGCAAATACAGATATTGTAACGGCATCTGTTGAAGCATATATCGACTGTATCAATAAATTTAGGAACAAGTAATATTTAGCTTTATGAATACATTATTTGACAAGATTTGGGATAAGCATGTTGTTCAAATTGTTAAGGAAGGTCCAACGCAGCTTTATATAGACCGGTTGTATTGTCATGAAGTTACTTCACCTCAGGCTTTCTCCGATATGCGTGCTCGCGGATTAAAATGTTTCAGACCCAGACAGATTTACTGTATGCCCGATCACAATACGCCAACACACGACCAAGATAAGCCTATCGAAGAGCCTGTATCTAAAAAACAGGTTGACACTTTAGCACAAAATGCCCATGATTTTGGACTTGTTCATTATGGGATGAATACGCAAGATAATGGTATCATCCATGTTGTAGGACCGGAAAAAGCACTTTCTTTACCGGGCATGACAATTGTTTGTGGCGACTCACATACTTCTACGCATGGTGCCATGGGAGCTATAGCTTTCGGTATTGGTACTTCTGAAGTCGAGATGGTAATGGCTTCTCAATGTATCTTACAGCAGAAACCTAAGAGTATGCGTATCAATATCAATGGTAAACTGGGTGACTTCGTTACGCCAAAGGATGTTGCATTATATTTGATGAGTCAACTTACAACCTCCGGCGCAACCGGGTATTTTGTAGAATATGCAGGGGATGTGGTGCGAGATATGACGATGGAAGGCCGACTCACTCTGTGCAATTTGTCCATTGAGATGGGAGCACGTGGTGGTTTTGTAGCTCCGGACGAAACCACATTTACCTACTTGAAAGGACGCGAATTTGCTCCTAAAGGTGAAGAATGGGATAAAGCACTGGCTTATTGGAAGACTTTGAAGAGTGGGGAAGATGCAGAGTTCGACAAAGAATTAAATTTTGAAGCGGCAGATATTGAACCCCGTATCACCTATGGAACCAATCCGGGTATGGGTATCGGCATCTCTGAATGTATCCCTCATTTGGATAATATAGAAGAGTCTGGGCAGGCTTCATTCCTGAAGAGTCTTGATTATATGGGATTTACCCCCGGTGAGAAATTACAAGGTCATCCTATAGATTATGTATTTTTAGGTGCTTGTACCAATGGTAGAATAGAAGATTTCCGTGCATTTGCCTCTATTGTCAAGGGATATCAGAAAGCCAAAGATGTGACTGCATGGTTGGTACCCGGTTCATGGGCTGTGGATAAACAAATTCGCGAGGAAGGAATAGATAAGATAGTTGAAGCCGCTGGATTTAAAATTCGCCAACCGGGTTGTTCTGCATGTCTGGCTATGAACGACGATAAGATACCAACTGGAAAATACTCTGTATCGACTAGTAATAGAAACTTCGAAGGTCGTCAAGGCCCCGGTAGCAGAACGATTTTGGCGTCTCCTTATGTTGCTGCCGCAGCTGCTATAACTGGTAAAATCACTGATCCACGTATTTTATAGAAATTATTATGAAACAGAAATTTGATGTAATAACCTCTTCATGCATTCCATTGCCTTTAGAGAATGTAGATACAGACCAAATTATCCCTGCCCGTTTTTTAAAAGCTACTGATAAAGCCGGATTTGGAGATAACTTGTTTCGGGATTGGAGATACAATAAAGATGGTTCGTTAAAGGAAGACTTTGTCTTAAACAATCCATCATATAGTGGTTGTATCCTTGTTGCTGGTAAAAATTTCGGTTCAGGCTCCTCACGCGAACATGCAGCTTGGGCCATTGCCGGGTATGGCTTTAGAGTCGTTATCAGTTCTTTCTTTGCCGATATTCACAAAAACAATGAGTTGAATAATTTTGTTTTACCGGTTGTGGTATCAGAGGAATTTCTACAAGAATTGTTCGATACGATAGAAAAAGACCATCAAACCCAAGTAAAAGTAGACTTACCCAATCAGACAGTGACCAATCTTGCAACAAATCGTTCGGAGCAATTTGAAATCAATGCCTATAAAAAACATTGCCTGATGAATGGACTCGACGATATTGATTTCCTTATTCAGAGTAAAGATAAAATAGAAGAATGGGAGCAGGCAAACAAGTTATAGAAATTATGGACTCCACCTTACGAGATGGAGAACAAACTAGTGGCGTATCTTTCTTGCCCCATGAGAAGCTCATGATAGCGAGAATGTTGCTACGTGATGTCAATGTCGACAGAATAGAAGTAGCATCTGCTAGAGTTTCAGATGGTGAAAAAGATGCCGTCAAGAAAATCTGTCGTTATGCTGCTAGCGTTGACATGCTCAATAGGGTAGAGGTGCTAGGATTTGTAGACAACCATAAGTCTATAGATTGGATTCGTGAATGTGGGGGACGTGTCATCAATTTACTTGCAAAAGGCTCTTTGAAACATTGCACACAGCAACTTAAGAAAACTCCCCAATCACATATTGCCGACATTAAAGAAGAAGTAGCCTATGCGGAGCAAGAGGGTGTCTCTGTTAATCTATATTTAGAGGATTGGTCATCCGGAATGAAAGACTCTCCTGAATATGTTTATCAGTTGATGGATGCACTTCATAGTGTTAGTGGGATTCGACGATTCCTTTTGCCGGACACCCTTGGTATTCTTAATCCACTACAATGTTTGGAATTCCTGCGCAAGATGATTCGTCGGTATCCTAATACTCATTTCGATTTCCATGCACATAATGACTACGATTTGGCAGTCAGCAACTCTTTAGCTGCGGTCTTAAGTGGCGCAAAAGGTATTCATGTCACGGTCAATGGGCTAGGTGAAAGAAGTGGTAATGCGCCTCTAGCATCTGTTCAAGTCATATTGAAAGACCAATTTCATGCCATTACACACATCAATGAGGGAATGCTCAACGATGTGAGTCGACTTGTCGAAGGATATAGTGGGGTTGTCATTGCACCGAATACTCCAGTTGTAGGCGATTATGTCTTCACACAAGTAGCGGGTGTACATGCCGATGGTGATAGCAAAGACCATCTGTATTGCAACGGCTTAGTCCCGGAGAGATTTGGTCGGAAGCGTGAATACGCTTTAGGCAAAAATTCCGGTAAAGCTAATATCATTCAAAATCTAAAAGATTTAGGATTAGAACTCACACTCGAACAAACAAAGGCGGTTACCAATCGAATAACCCAACTCGGCGATCGGAAAGAACTTGTGACACAAGATGACCTACCCTATATTGTCAGTGATGTATTGAAGCATAATGCACCCGAAGATAAGGTAAAGCTATTAAGCTATATGGTTTCTACATCATACGGGCTAAGACCGATTGCAAGTCTGAAAGTAGAAATCAATGGCAAGGAGTATGAGGCCGATTCTACCGGCGACGGACAGTATGATGCTTTTGTGAGTGCATTGCGTAAAATATACAAGGAATGCCTAAATCGTACCTTTCCAGTTCTTGACAATTATCAAGTAACAATTCCACCGGGGGGTAGAACCGATGCTTTGGTACAGACTGTTATTACTTGGCGACAGGATAAAAAGGTCTTTAGAACACGTGGTCTCGACGCCGACCAGACCGAAGCTGCCATCAAGGCAACATTTAAGATGTTAAACTTAATTGAAGAATAAATATGGATTTAAAGATTGCAGTGTTATCAGGCGATGGTATCGGACCTGAAATCATGAAACAAGGAATAGCCGTGATAGACGCTATCGCTAATAAATTCGGTCACCGTTTTTCTTATACAGAGGCCATCTGTGGCGCTCATGCCATTGATGCAGTAGGCGATCCATTCCCGGAAGAGACTTTTAAAGTCTGCATGGATGCCGATGCCGTATTGTTTGCTGCGGTTGGAGATTTACGTTTTGACAATAATCCCACGGCCAAAGTTCGGCCAGAACAAGGTCTGCTGGCTATGCGAAAGAAACTGGGACTATTTGCCAATGTACGTCCTGTAGCCACATTCGATTGCTTACTTCATAAATCACCATTGAAAGATGAGTTGTTGAAAGGTGCCGATTTCATCGTCATTCGAGAGCTAACCGGTGGCATGTATTTTGGTGAAAAATATCAAGACAATGATAAAGCCTACGACACAGATATCTATACTCGTCCCGAAATAGAGCGCATTCTCAAGGTCGCTTTCGAATATGCCATGAAGCGCAACAAGCACCTTACTGTTGTTGATAAGGCTAATGTGCTTGCTTCTTCACGCCTATGGCGACAGATAGCTAAAGAGATGGAACCGGCTTATCCTGAGGTTACCACCGACTACATGTTCATCGATAATGCCTCAATGCGTGTATTGACAGAGCCCAGATTCTTTGATGTAATCGTTACTGAAAATACTTTTGGCGATATTCTTACAGATGAAACTAGTTGTATTACAGGCAGTATGGGCTTGCAACCATCTGCATCTTTGGGTGAGCATACCCCTTTGTTTGAACCGGTACATGGCTCTTGGCCACAAGCTGCCGGCAAAAATCTCGCCAATCCAGTAGCTCAGATTCTTTCCGCAGCTATGTTGCTTGAACATTTTGGGCTGAATCAAGAAGGTGCTTTGATACGCAAGGCTGTCGATGCTAGTCTAGATGCAAACGTACGCACGCCCGAAATACAAATAGAGGGTGGTGAGCAGTACGGCACAAAAGAAGTTGGAAGTTGGATAGCCAACTACATTGCAAAGGCTTGATAACCAATAATAAGGAATAAATTATATATATTATTTCTAAAAGGCAGATGGTTCTGAGGGTACTATCTGCCTTTTTGTATATCTTTGTATCCATGAATAGAGTTATTTTAGGTTTCTTACTCTTCGTTTTGGGACAGACAATGACTGCTCAAACCAATGCTCAGCTACGTGATAGTCTGAAGTTGGCTACAGAGCGATTAGCATATTATCCAGATAGCATAGATCTCCGATTGAAGAAAACTTCTTGGAATATTCGTCTAGAACAATGGGAGTATGCTAAAGAAGATTTGGATAAGGTGCTTAACTTAAAGCCCACAGATGTTGCGGGGTTATATTTCCGAGCCTTTGTCAATGAGAAACTGAAGCGATACAATTTTGCACGATTGGACTACGAACATCTCTTGTATCTCGTTCCGGGAAATTTCCAAGCGCAACTAGGTTTGGCCTTACTGAATCAAAAAGACCAACATCTTACAGAGGCCTTCGACCAAATCAACCAGTTGGCAGAGGCCTATCCTGACAGTGCTATCGTCTATGCTGCCAGAGGAGGCATAGAGAAAGAACGTCAAATGTACGAATTGGCGGAATATGACTATGCAGAAGCGATGAAGCGTGACTGTACGAATATTGATTATATCATCAATCATATTGATCTATGCATTATTTTAAGGAAGAATGAGAAAGCCATAGAAGAGTTACACAGATTAGAGAAATCCGGTATTCCGCGAGCACGTTTAAAAGAATTTTACGACCGAATCAAAAAAGGATAATTTTTCTCATCTCGCATCGAAAAATATATATTGCCACCTCTTTAAGCCTTTAATTAATAGGTATTTATCCTATTTTCGTTGATTTGATTTCTTTTTTCAGCGTTTTTTCGTAAGTTTGCAGTTGATTATGAGATGCAGATTTCATCAACTTCTATTATTAGTACTTGTCTCTTTGCTCACATCTTGTGGAGCATCGAGATTGATTCCTGATAATCACTATTTACTATCAGGAGTAACTGTAAAGTCGGAGTCAAAAGATATTGATGCTCCAACATTGGCAACTTACGTCCGCCAAAAGCCCAATTCCAAATGGTTTTCTCTGTTCAAGATACCATTAGGTACTTATTCGATGGCTGGTCAAGACACGACAAAATGGCTGAACCGCACACTGCGAAATATGGGAGAAAAACCGGTGTTATTTGATTCAGTACAAGCCCGTTTGTCGTGTATGGACTTACGAAGCGCCATGCAGAATATGGGATATATGCATGCACAGGTAGACTTAAAAACGTCTATGAAACGGAAGAAAATGTATGTCACCTACATACTCAAACCCGGTACGCCTTTTTATATTCACTCTTTAAAATACGATATTCAAGATACACTGATTGCCGAAATATTGAAATCTGCACCCCAGAAAGCTCAATTGAAATCTGGCGATAGATTTACTGTTGATAAGCTTGACCAAGAGCGTAGACGCATTACGCAGTATTTGATGGATAGGGGGTATTATCGTTTTCATCGGGATTTCATTGTTTATAGTGCCGACTCTGCAAGAAATAGTAATGATGTAAACATCACTTTGCACTTGTTGCCCTATAGAGAAAATAGCAAATCGCCCGAAACCCAGCATAAGAGCTATACCATTAGAAATATATTTTATCTCAGCGGAAACGAAGATGGCAAACTTCCGTTGCGCAAGAGTGTGTTGGAGAATAGTACGGCCATGCGTGTTGGAGAACTATATAATTATTCCAAACTGCAACGAACATATAATAATTTTGCGAAATTACAGACAGTAAGATATACCAACATTAATTTCAAGGAGATTCCGGACAGTTCTTTATTGGATTGTGATATTAAGTTGAGTACTAACAAACCGAATACCATATCCTTTCAACCGGAAGGAACCAATACGGCAGGAGATTTAGGTGCTGCAGCCTCTTTGATTTATTCAGACCGTAATCTCTTTCATGGTTCGGAGTTGTTAACTATTCAGTTGCGAGCTGCCTTTGAAGCTATTACCGGCTTGGAGGGCTATCAAAACCAGAACTACGTGGAATACAATCTTGAAACCAAGTTGCAATTTCCACGTTTCGTAGCACCGTTCTTATCCAATTCTTTTAAGAGAAACAGCAACGCAACATCCGAATTGGCTGTAAGTTATAATCTACAAAACCGTCCGGAATTCCACCGCCGAGTCTTTACAACGGCATGGCGTTACCGTTGGAATGAACCACATCATCATTTATCCTACAGACTTGACGTACTAGACCTCAACTATGTCCACATGCCGTGGATTAGTAAAACTTTCAAGTTTAATTATCTAGACAGTATCAGCAACTCCATACTTCGTTACAACTATGAAGATCTCTTCATTATGAAGATAGGAATGGGGGTAACCTATAATGATGGTATCAATGCCATACGAGCCAATGTCGAGACTGCCGGAAACCTGCTGAATAGTTTTTCACATATTGCTGGAACTAAGAAAAACCAACAAGGACAATATACCTTGTTTAATATTGCGTATGCACAGTATGCAAAGTTCGATTTCGACTTTACCCATCTGATACAGTTTGATTTACATAATCAACTGGCATTACACTTCGGACTAGGCATCGCATGGCCTTATGGGAATAGTTCTGTTCTGCCATTCGAGAAAAGATATTTCTCAGGTGGAGCCAACAGTGTCAGAGGTTGGAGCGTGAGAGAATTGGGACCCGGTAAATACAGAGGAACTGATGGGCGAATAGACTTTATCAATCAAACGGGCGATATGAAGCTTGATATAAATGTGGAATACCGCACATCGCTTTTCTGGAAACTCAATGGTGCTTTATTCGTTGATGCCGGTAACATTTGGACATTAAGAAATTATGCGGAGCAACCGGGCGGTCAATTCCAATTAGATTCATTCTATCAGCAACTTGCCGTGGCTTATGGTCTCGGCCTACGTTTGAATTTCGATTACTTCATTTTGCGCTTTGATATGGGTATGAAAGCCATCAATCCGGCTTATACCACGCAAGAAGAACATTATGCCATTTTCCATCCCAAGTGGAGTAGGGACTTTGCGTTCCATTTCGCGGTCGGTTTCCCTTTCTAAGCATTATTTCAATTCAAAATATCCGGTAGGTATTTTACGTTTCAATACTTCTACTTGAAAGTCAACTCCGGCTATGATTCCGTAAGAGCGTAGCGTTTGTTCCACTGTCTTCTGTGCCAGCACGGGATGGTTGTTCTCCTCACTCAGATGGCATAACCACACATGTCGGAGTTTTTCTGTTGCATTCTCGGCAATAGCTTTAGCACATTCCATGTTGCTGAGATGCCCGGTTGAGCCTGAAATTCTTATTTTTAAATGCTGTGGATAAGGTCCTGTTGCCAACATTTCTTCATCGTGGTTGGCTTCAATTACTAAATAGTTGGCATCACTGATAATTCCTTTCATCTGCTCTGTGATATGTCCTACATCTGTCAGAATGCAGAACGTTACATCATCATAAACGATTTTGTAGCCTACATTATCGGAACTATCATGGGGAACTTCAAAAGGAGTAACGACAAATTCGCCAACATTGATAGCTATATCTTTCTCTATCACTTTCACAAAATCCGGGGCTACCTTTCTCCTTACACAGAAATTCCTTTCAATACCTGCATGTACTTTAAAGGTAGAATAGACTGGTATATCATAATCCGAACTAATACTACCGACAGATTTAATATGGTCGGCATGATCATGAGTAATAAGAATATGATGGATTTGGCTTAGGGAGAAACCATATTCTTTAAAGTGTTTCTTAAGGGTTCTGATACCAACACCCGCATCTATCAGTAGTCCATCGGTTTCCGTATACAAAAGGTAACTGTTTCCACTACTACCACTACCGAAAGATACAAATTTCAACATCCTTTTTCTTTTATTTCCTACAAAATTAGAAAGAATACATGAAAACAACAAATTAATTATTTACCTTTGTCCTATATTTAATGTTTTTAATATGTCGCTTACAAAAACAACTTTTCATCCCATGAGAGCACTGTTGTACTTATCTGTGATCATTCTATTCCCGGTATTTATGGCCTGCGGAGAATCTGGAACTGAGAAGGAGAGTTGTGAAGTTGCCGATTCTTTTGCCACGGCATATTTTAACTGGAACTATAAGAAAGCATTGAAATATACGCATCCTGCATCTAGAAAATGGATTGTCTACGCTGCAACACAAGTCAAACAAGAAGATGTAGACATACTACGTGGCATGGATGAACCGACCGCAATAGAAATCACTGATTATACGAGAGACGAGAAAAACGATTCACTCATGCATGTGACGGTGAGGATTAACAACTTCCTAACTATGGATACCATCGGTACTAGCGGCCATATCATGAAAGAAGGGGAATTTGTCTTGGCTTTGGTATGTATCAAAGGTAAATGGCTAGTAAAACTCGATGAACTACCTAGACCCCTGAAGTGAAAATACTGCATAGCCCTCGCAGGCTTCTTGTTCGGACTTAACAGTTTTACTGCCTAGCTTACGCAGTATTTTTGCCTCGCCCTTGCAGCAATTTAAGCAAATAAGTTTTTAAGCATATAAGTTGTTAGCCTGTCGTTATAAATGTTGACACATACAGTTTGTAAATTATTGGACAAAAGCATAGAGAGACATAAAAATAATTTGAAAGATATCTATATTTTCTCTGACTGGCGCAATGAACAACCACTTTATTAATTTTAATCTAGAATAAAACAAATCTTAACAGACCTCTTATTTTCTCAATAAAGTTTTTAAATGTTTGGAATGTGGGGATTTATTTTGTAATTTAGCAGCTTGGAAGTGAAGCCCTAAACGGCTTAGAACGAAAATAAACGGCCTTTACGGCGATTTTAGACGAAAAGAATCATTCTAAAAATAATATAAATAATAATGGACGAAAATCAGACTATTGATCATGACAGAATCATGAAAATCAACATTGAGGAGGAAATGAAGTCTTCGTACATCGACTATTCAATGTCGGTGATTGTAGCTCGTGCACTCCCTGATGTGCGTGATGGATTTAAACCAGTACACCGTCGTATCCTCTATGGTATGCTGGGTATTGGAAATACAAGCGACAAACCTTATAAGAAATGTGCCCGTATTGTGGGTGAAGTGCTTGGTAAATACCATCCTCATGGTGACTCTTCAGTTTATGGTGCGTTGGTACGTATGGGACAAGAGTGGAACATGCGTTATAAACTTGTTGATGGTCAAGGTAACTTCGGTAGCGTAGATGGCGACTCTGCTGCCGCCATGCGTTATACCGAGTGTAGACTTTCAAAGATGGGTGAACATATCATGGATGACTTGGAAAAAGAAACCGTGGATATGGACAATAACTTTGATGACACTTTACAGGAACCTTCGGTGATGCCGACAAAGATACCAAACCTACTTGTAAATGGTGGTAATGGTATTGCTGTAGGTATGGCGACCAACATCCCGACACATAATCTTGGTGAAGTTATTGATGGATGCTGTGCTTATATCGATAATCCGGATATAGACTTAGATGGATTAATGCAGTACATCAAGGCTCCGGATTTCCCAACCGGTGCATATATATATGGTATACAAGGCGTACGTCAAGCATACGAGACAGGACGCGGACGTATTGTTATGCGCGCCAAAGCCGAAATAGAGAGCGATGAGAATCATGACAAGATTGTTATTACCGAAATTCCTTACGGTGTAAATAAGGCTATGCTCATTGAGTATATTGCGGAACTGGTAAAGGAAGGCAAACTCGATGGAATCAGTAATGCCAACGACGAGAGCGGTCGTCAAGGTATGCGTATTGTCATAGATATTAAGCGCGATGCCAATGCCAACGTTATCTTGAATAAACTGTTTAAGATGACAGCTTTGCAAAGTTCATTCTCGGTGAACTGTATTGCACTGGTCAAAGGGCGTCCACGCCTGTTAAGTTTAAAAGAATGTGTTAAACACTTCGTAGACCATCGTCATGATGTAACGATTCGCCGTACTCAATATGATTTGAGAAAGGCTCAAGAACGTGCTCATATTTTGGAAGGACTAATCATAGCATGTGATAATATTGATGAAGTCGTACATATTATTCGTGCTAGCAAGACTCCAATGGAAGCTCAAAGAAACTTGGAAAAACGTTTCGAACTTGACGAGCTACAGAGCAAAGCTATCGTAGATATGCGATTGAGCCAGTTGACTGGCCTGCGTATGGATCAACTGCATGCTGAGTATGAAGAATTGGAAAGACAAATAGAATATTACAATCAGATACTGACAGATCCTGAACTTTGTAAGAAAGTGATGAAGGATGAGTTGTTAGAGGTAAAAGAAAAGTACGGTGATGAGCGTCGTACAGAAATCAAATATTCTAGCGAAGAGTTTAATCCGGAAGATTTTTATCCCAATGATCCGGTTGTTATTACTGTAAGTCATATGGGATACATTAAACGTACTCCATTAAGTGAGTTCCGCGAACAAGCTAGAGGTGGTGTCGGTTCAAAAGGGGCACGTCATCGTGAACAGGACTTTACTGAATTTATCTATCCGGCAACCATGCACCAAACAATGTTGTTCTTTACAAGAAAAGGGCGTTGTTACTGGTTAAAGTGCTTTGAAATACCTGAAGGTGATCGTAATTCAAAGGGACGTGCTATCCAAAATATGCTCAACATAGAACCAGACGATGCTATCAATGCAATTTTGCGTCTACGTGGTTTGGATGATGAAGAATTCATCAACTCTCACTATGTCGTATTTGCGACGAAGAATGGTACGGTTAAGAAAACCTCTCTTGAGGCTTATTCACGTCCCCGTGCTAATGGTGTCATCGCAATCAATATTGCTGAGGGTGATGAAGTTATAGATGTTCGTTTGACAAATGGACGAAATGAACTTATCCTTGCAAACAGAAACGGACGTGCCGTAAGATTCAACGAGGATACAATTCGTACTATGGGACGTACAGCAACCGGTGTACGCGGTATGCGTCTTGACGAGGACAAGGAAGATCAAGTTATTGGTATGATTGTTGTTGATGATCCTGAGAAAGAGACTGTTATGGTTGTTTCTGAGCAAGGATACGGTAAACGTTCGGATGTAGAAGATTATCGTGTGACCAATCGTGGTGGTAAAGGTGTGAAAACACTTGCCATAACAGAAAAGACCGGTAAACTTGTCAGTATCAAGAATGTAACAGATGATAATGACTTGATGATTATCAATAAGAGTGGTATCGTTATTCGTCTAGCTGTTTCGGACGTACGTACAATGGGACGTGCTACACAGGGAGTCCGTCTTATCAATCTTGCTAAAAAGAATGATGTCATTGCTAGCGTATGTAAAGTAATGAGTTCTGAGCTAGAAGCTACGGTAGAGGAAGAAAGCCGAAGTCAGTGGGCACAGAAATCAGAACAGTTTAAACAAGACTCTACAGCAGGAGAGAACACAGACGAAGACACAGCTGTTCATGAAGAGACAGATAACGAAGTAAGTGAATAATAATATTAAACTTTTAAATAACTTAAGTATGAAAAAAATGATGATTGCAGCAATGATGTTACTTGGTACATCAGCTGTATTTGCTGGAGACAGTGAACCTCTGAAAGCCATCTTGAAAGCTAAGACGTTTGCAGAGGCAGAAAGTCTTCTTAAAACAAATTTGAGCCAATTGGCTAATGCAGCTGAAAAGGCTGCTGCTTATAACAAACTGGTGGATTTAGCCATGGATAAAGTTGGAAAAGAGCAAGCTGTCATAAATTCTAACCAAATGGCAGTACAGTTCAAACAAGGTAAGGTGGAAGCCTATGATACCTTGGGATTCTATAACGCTGTTTACAATGCAATGAATAATGGTATGCTTGGCAATGCCTTTGATCAACAGCCGAACGAAAAAGGAAAGATAAAGCCCAAATTCGAAAGCTCGAATAGCAACCGTCTCTACAACATTCGTCCACAGCTGATTAACGGTGGTCAAGAGTTTGGCAAAAAGGAAAATCAAGCAGAAGCCCTGAAATATTTTGGTTTATATGTTGATAGCTCTGAAGATCCTCTGTTTAAAGGAATTGACAAAACAAAGAATCCTGATCAATATCTTGGCGAAGTTGCTCGGGTAGCAGCTGTATATGCTTTCCAGAACAAAGATTTGGAGCGTGCCAACAGATATTGCGATGTAGCAATGAAGGATACCGCAGTATATAAAGAGGCTTTGAATCTAAAGATGTATCTGATGCAACAAGGACTCAAAACAAAGACCGACTCATTGCAATATGTAGAAACCTTAAAAGGAATTTATGCTAAAGATCCTAAAAATGAGCAGATCTTTGCAACTTTGGCTAATATGTATGGTAGCCTAAAAATGGCTAGCGAACAGACTCAGTTCATTAATGACAAGATAGCACAAGATCCAAAATGCTTCTCGGCTTGGGCACTGAAAGGTCAAAATGCAATGAATGCAAACAAGCTAGATGAAGCAACTTCTAGCTTCAAGAAGGCTTTGGAAATAGATGGAGAAAACGTTGTTGTACTTACTTATCTTGGTTTTACAATTAATGCTCAAGCAGGTGCTATCAGTAATGATGCCGCTGGCCAAAAGAAACTCTATGAGGAGAGTACTGCAATCTTGGAAAAAGCTCGCAGTTTAGACCCTAACCGCGAAAAAGCCAATTGGAGCTATCCTCTATATCAATGCTACTATTCTCTTTATGGTGCAAATGATGCACGCACTAAAGAGATGGAGTCTCTAAACAAGTAAAGGATATTGAATGAAAAAGAATCTCTATTTGTTTCTACTTTTTTGGATCTCTTTATCGATACAAGGTAAAGATGTTTCACCACGTACTACCGCAAAAAAGCTGAATAAACAAATAGAGGTTCTTTTACAAAAAATAGAAGGTAGACAATATCAAAAAACAGACTCGGCAACTTATTATAACAATGTATCTGAAATAATAAAAATGGCATTGTTATGTGATTTTTACGATGTACAAGCTTCAAAGAGTCTGCATGATATACTAACCTATCGTTCAAAGAATGTCAAACGCTTGAGTGGGTATTTAGAGACATTAATAGATGCAGGAAGGTATTATTATCGACATAGGCAGAATGATTCTGCTATTAATGTCTTTAAGTTCTATCTGGATTGTACAGAAAGTGCTTTATTCCATGAGCAAAAATATATTCAGGGACAAGCTGCTTATTATATAAGCTTACTTACTTATGGAAAAAAGGATTATATTACATCAGAACAATTCGCAGATGTAGCATTAAAGGATATTAATTATGCAAAGGAAGCCGCTAAGATAAAAATAAATTGTATGAGGATGGGATTAAAGAACAGTGCTGATTCTATCCAATATTATTCTGTTCTTTCTGCCCTTCATCGAAAGGCTCCTGAAGATGAATTATATTTTAAGCTATTGATAGAATATCTATCATCGCCGGGACATAAACGTCAGCTGAAAGAATTTGCGAGCACAGAAGTCCGTATCAGACCACACAATAAATTGGTTTGGGCCTTGAAAGGAGAGACAGATATGAAGTCCCAACAATGGGATAATGCTATAGTTTCTTTTAACAAGGCACTTTCTATGGATTCGACTATGGTGAAAGCCGTTTATAATATAGGTTTATGCTATTGTTCAAAAGCCATGTATTTAAGGAGGGAGTTTGAAAACGATAGTGGAAAAATAAAGCGAAAAGATTTTCAACTGATAAAGAAAGAATTAAATCAAGCTGCTATGTGGCTGCGAAAAGCGGAATCATTAGATCCTAATGAGGAGATTGTTAAATGGAAGTTTCCATTACAAAAGGTAATAAAAGTTTTAGGTAATTAGTTGAATTATGATAGGTAAGATAAAGATTATCATTTGCGTGCTGATATTTTTTTCTTTAGGCACAAATGCTCAAAAGAAAGAAATGGCACAAGCAAGGAGCGACATAAAGAGTGGTAAGAATCTAGAAAGAGTTGAACAAAGCATGAAACAGCTTTTAAAAGATTCGGCAAACAGAACAAATGAAAAGATATGGCTTCTTTTGTTTGAAGCTCAAAAAAAACAATATGAGCAAGGAAATGAGAAGTTATATTTAAAACAAAAGTATGATACTGCAAGATTATTTAATTCTTGTCTCAATCTATTTACTACCTTGGAAGGATTGGATTCTTTAGATGCTCGCCCTGACAAGAAAGGAGAAATAAAACTAAAATATAGAGCAAAACATTCGGAATTACTGAATGTATATCGACCTAACTTATACAATGGAGGTATTTATTTCCTCAACAAACAAGATTTTAAAACTGCATATCACTTCTTAGATACATATATAAATAGCGCAGACCAGCCTTTATTTAGCGCATATAAATATCTAGAAAAAGATAAGACATTACCAGTAGCAGCCTATTGGGCCGTATATTGCGGATATAAGATGGGGGATACAAAGGCAACCTTGCATCATACCTATTTAGCATTGAAAGATACGGCTCATTATGCCATGATGTTACAATATCTTGCAGAAACTTATAAACTTGAGAATGACACTGCTCGTTATGTACAAACCTTGAAGGATGGATTCTCTAAATATCCTAAATTTCCATTTTTCTTTCCCCGTTTAGTAGACTACTATTCTGACTTACGACAAAACAATAAAGTTTTAGAAGTCTGTAAACAAGCATTAAAAGCTGATAGTACGAATACTATATTTAAATTTGCAATGAGTACTACATTGTTGAATATGGGACAATACGAAGAATGTATTAGACTATGTGATGACTTACTGAAACAAGATAGTTCTATGGTTGATGCCTATTTAAATCTAGGATTGGCATATTTCAATCAAGGTATAGAGATTGATAAGAAAACAGGAGATCAAATTAAGAAAAAAAAGATGATTATACAATCATATAAAGCTGCTTTACCTTATCTACAAAAATATAAGACATTAGCACCCAATCAGAAAGATAGATGGGGATTGCCACTCTATACTATCTATTTAAATTTAAATATGGGCAAAGAGTTTGATGAAATTGACCACATATTAAAACAAAGAAAATGAAAGGATTAGATAATATACAACAGAAGCTAGGAATCAAGTTGAATGGTATGCAAGAGGCTGCCATGAACGCTATATTACATACTAACAAAGATATACTTGTACTTTCGCCAACAGGGTCAGGAAAGACATTAGCTTATTTATTGCCATTAACTCAACTTCTGAATCCTGATAATCCACAGATCCAAGCTGTCGTTATAGTTCCGGGGAGAGAACTGGCTCTGCAATCATCAGAAGTATTGAATAATATGGGCAGTGGTTTGAAAGCTATTGCCTGTTATGGTGGGCGTACTGCTATGGAGGAGCATCGACATATGAAGCAAGTTTGCCCCCATATAATCTTTGCAACTCCCGGACGACTGAACGACCATCTTGATAAAAACAATTTCAATATAGACAATATTAAGTTTATTATTATTGATGAATTTGATAAGTGTTTGGAGATGGGGTTCCAAGATGAAATGAGTCGTATATTTGAAAAATTGTCCCATGTAGAACGGCACATTTTATTGTCTGCTACAAATGCAAAATCTATACCTCAATTCGTCCAAATGGGCAGAACAGATAAAGTTGATTATCTCTCTACCGAACAAGTGCCGGATAGAGTAACCATATATAAAGTAAAAAGCCCTATAAAAGATAAATTAGAAACATTAAGACAGCTTCTTTGCGATATAGGAAATCAAAGTAGCATTGTTTTTCTAAATTATCGAGATAGTGTAGAAAGAACTGCCTCTTATTTGGAACAAAATCGTTTTACAGTTAGTGCTTTTCATGGCGGTTTAGAACAAAAGCAACGTGAAGATGCTTTGTATAAATTCACTAATAAAAGTGCCAATATACTTATTAGCACAGATTTAGCATCTCGTGGACTTGATATTCCGGATATTGCAAATATCATTCATTATCATTTACCGGAAAACGAAGATGGTTATATACATAGAGTAGGAAGAACTGCAAGATGGGATAAGATGGGAAAAACGTTCTTTATCCTTGGACCTGACGAAGCCCTTCCAGATTATATAGATGGCAATATGGTGGATTATCAAATTTCAGAGGAACTACCAGAGCCCCCTAAGCCTCAAATGGCGACATTGTATATAGGAAAGGGAAAGAAAGATAAATTAAGCAAGGGGGATATCGTAGGCTTCTTATGTAAGAAAGGAGGACTGCAAATCACGGAGATTGGCCGCATTGATGTGAAAGATAGATATACGTATGTTGCAGTCTCACATCCTCGACTACAACATGTACTGCAATTAGTCCAAGGGGAGAAGATTAAAGGGGTACGTACTGTGATAGAAGAAGTTAAATAAATAGCTTGTTTATAACATAATGTCATAAAATAATAGGAAATAATAAAAAGTTGCTATTTTATTTTGAAAAATAAAGGAAAAATAGTAACTTCGCCACAACAAATTAATTCACTAGAACATTTATTTTATAACTAAAAATATTTTCAGATGAAGAAGTATAATTTTAATGCAGGTCCTTCAATGCTTCCTAGAGAAGTGATAGAAAATACTGCCAAGCAGATTTTGGACTTCAATGGGAGTGGGCTGTCTCTTATGGAGATTAGCCATCGAGCTAAAGACTTCCAACCTGTTGTAGATGAGTCGGTCGCCTTAATCAAGGAACTGCTTAGTATTCCTGAGGGCTATTCCGTAATATATCTCGGTGGTGGTGCTTCTTTACAGTTTACTCAAATACCTGCTAACTTTCTCATCAAAAAGGCTGCATACCTAAATACTGGTACATGGGCTAAGAAGGCTATGAAGGAAGCCAAGCTGTATGGTGAAGTTACTGAAGTTGCTTCTTCTGCTGATGCTAATTATACTTTTATTCCAAAGAGTTATACAATACCAACAGACGCAGACTACTTGCATATCACTACCAATAATACAATCTATGGAACAGAAATTCGCAAGGATCTAGATAGTCCTATTCCATTAATTGCAGATATGAGTTCTGATATCTTTAGTCGCCCTGTAGATGTCTCTAAATATGATGCAATATATGCTGGAGCTCAAAAAAATCTAGCTATGGCTGGTGTAACGGTCATCATTGTTAAAGACGAAAAATTAGGTAAGGTACCTCGCGAATTACCCACCATGTTTGATTATCGTACTCATGTAGATAAAGGTTCTATGTTTAATACTCCTCCTGTTGTTCCAATTTATTCAGCATTGGAAACATTACGTTGGATAAAGAAAAATGGTGGTGTTGAAGCTATGAACAAACTAGCTCATCAACATGCTGACATTGTGTACAACGAAATAGATCGTAATAAACTCTTTAAAGGGACTGCTGCTGAACAAGATCGTTCTGTCATGAATCTTTGTTTCGTGATGGCCGATGAATATAAAGAATTGGAAAAATCTTTCTTAGACTTTGCAACAGAACGTGGAATGGTCGGTATCAAGGGACACCGCTCAGTAGGAGGATTCCGTGCTAGTTGCTATAATGCCCAAACTCTCGAAGGCGTTAATGCACTTGTTCAGGCTATGAGGGATTTCGAGGCTAAGTACTAGTTAAGAATAACATCATAAAATGGTTGGGTGCTAGCGTATGGTTGTCGATAATAGAATATGACATTCACACTATCACCCAACTATTAGTTTATATTTGTTCAATCATTAAATCGCATAAAAGACATGAAAGTATTAGTAGCAACAGAGAAACCTTTTGCAGCTACAGCTGTCGAAGGTATTAAAAAAGAAATAGAGAGTGCAGGAAACCAAGTAATTCTCCTCGAAAAATACACTGATAATTCACAATTTCTTGAGGCTATCAACGACGTAGATGCCATGATTGTTCGTTCGGATAAGGTTACACCAGAAGTACTAGATGCAGCTAAAGCACTCAAGATTGTTGTTCGTGCAGGTGCTGGATATGATTCTATTGATACAGCTTATGCAAAAGAGAAGAATATTATTGTAGAAAATACTCCGGGGCAAAATTCCAATGCGGTGGCTGAATTAGTGTTTGGACTATTGGTCTATGCAGTACGTAATTTTTATAATGGAAAAGCCGGAACCGAACTAAAAGATAAAAAGCTAGGCATTCTTGCTTTTGGAAACGTAGGACGCAATGTAGCCCGGATTGCTAAAGGATTCGGTATGGATATTTATGCTTACGATGCATATTGTCCTGCTGAAGCAATAGAGGCTGCAGGAGTTCATGCTGTAAAGAGCCAAGACGAACTATTTCGGACCTGTGATATTATCTCTCTACACATCCCTGCTACTCCTGAAACTAAGGACAGTATTGATTATCGTACTGTCAATCAGCTTCCAAAGGGTGGCATTCTTATCAATACTGCTCGTAAGGAAGTTATCAACGAACCTGAGCTTATTAAATTACTTTCAGAACGTGCTGACCTTAAATATATCACAGATATTAAACCAGATGCAGATAAAGATTTCCAGCAATTTGAAGGACGTTATTTTACTACTCCTAAGAAAATGGGAGCTCAGACAGCGGAAGCAAATACGAATGCGGGCATTGCCGCGGCTAAGCAAATCAATGCTTTCTTCAAAGATGGATGCACTAAATATCAAGTAAATAAATAGTAACATGGCTATCATCAAACCGTTTCGTGGCATCAGACCACCACGACAATACGTAGAAGATATAGAAAGTCGTCCATACGATGTTCTCAATTCCGAAGAAGCGAGCCTTGAAGCTAAGGGGAATGAAAAAAGTCTTTATCATATTATCAAACCTGAAATAAATTTTGAGCAAGGAACATCGGAATATGATCCTCGTGTGTATGAAAGTGCTGCAAACCATTTTCAGAAATTCCAAGATAATGGATGGTTGAAACAAGATACCAAAGAAAACTATTACATCTATGCACAAACTATGAATAACAAGACCCAATATGGTCTTGTTGTGGGTGCATATGTAGAAGACTATCTGAATGGTGTTATTAAGAAACATGAATTAACTCGCCGGGACAAGGAAGAAGACCGCATGAAACATGTACGTGTATGCGATGCGAATATTGAGCCTGTATTCTTTGCTTATCCTGATAATGCTGTACTCAACCAATTAATAGCACAATACACATCTACCAATCCTGAATATGATTTCATTGCACCGATAGATGGTTTTCGGCATCAGTTTTGGATTATATCCAGCGACGATGATATCAATACAATTACAAAAGAATTTGCCAAAATGCCTAATCTATATATTGCAGACGGTCATCATCGTTCAGCAGCAGCGGCATTAGTAGGGGCAGAAAAAGCAAAAAACAACCCAAATCATAAAGGAACTGAAGAATATAATTACTTCATGGCAGTATGCTTCCCGGCTAGTCAATTAACAATACTTGATTACAACCGCGTTGTGAAAGATCTTAATGGGTTATCATCAGAAGAGTTTTTAAAAGCCTTAGGAACTAATTTCTATATAGAGAAGAAAAGTTGTGAAAATTACAAACCTCAACACCTACATGAATTCTCTATGTATCTTGATGGCCAATGGTATAGTTTAAAGGCCAAAGATGGCACATACAATGATCTAGATCCTATAGGAGTTTTAGATGTTGATATCTCGTCTAGACTCATATTTGATGAAATATTAGGCATAAAGGATTTTCGTTCCGATAAACGTATAGACTTTGTTGGAGGTCTGCGTGGATTGGAAGAATTAAAGCGCCGGGTAGATAGTGGCGAGATGCGTATGGCAGTAGCATTATATCCAGTTACCATGAAACAGATTATGGATATTGCCGATAGTGGAAATATTATGCCACCTAAGGCTACTTGGTTTGAACCAAAGTTACGTTCCGGCCTTGTGATTCATAAACTCTCAGACTAATAAATGATAGACGAATTTAAGACTATAACATCTAAAATAGGCGAGGGGACTTACTCTGAAAAACGGAGTAAGTTTCTTGCTTTTTCTCACCACGTTTCTTCTGTTGAAGAAATTAAATCCTTATTAAGTCAATATAAAAAGAAATATTATGATGCACGTCATATCTGTTATGCATATATGCTTGGTGCAGATAGAACTGAATTTAGAGCCAATGATGATGGAGAGCCTAGTAGTACTGCCGGCAAACCTATTTTAGGGCAAATTAATTCTAACGAACTAACAGATATATTAATAGTTGTTGTTCGCTATTACGGAGGAGTAAATTTAGGGACTGGGGGATTAATTGTTGCATACCGTACAGCTGCGGCAGAAGCTATTGGTGCTAGTGAAGTTGTATACATGCCTATAGAAGAGACCGTTACTTACACTTTCACTTATCCTATGCTCAATAGTGTCATGCGTATTATCAAGGAACTAAATCCACGTATTGTTTCACAAAACTTTGATAACACATGCGAAATAGTCCTAGCTATTCAAAAGAGTAAAGCTAATTTATTAAGAGATAAACTCAGCAAGCTTATCTAAGAAACTTCAAAACAAAAAGAGAACAACTTTCTATAAAAAGCTATTCTCTTGATGCGGAAGATGAGGGATTCAAACCCCCGATACCCGAAAAGGGTATACCGGATTTCGAGTCCAGCGCATTCGGTCACTCTGCCAATCTTCCAAAAGCCATGCAAAAATACAATTAATATTTTAGAAAGCAAAGGAAATTAACTAATACTTCAATGCTAATTTCCTATTTTTGATACTAATTTATATTTTTCCTTTCCTTCTATAGAAGTAGAAAGAACACGACAGTTTTTCTTTTTTTTCAACATCTGATCATGGATAGCACAACCACTACATCCATAACACTTATCATTTGCATGCTTAAAAGTCGTATATAGCCTAAAAAACGCAAATGATAATGCTAGGGTGATGATAAGAAATGTTATAATGTATTGTACTATCATCCTTAACAGTTCAGTTAATAGAACAATTGTAGCTATTTCTTCTACAGACAAGAAACTGCTACAATTGTTTTGTTTGTTTTATTAGAATGCAAACAAAGGATAATCCTTCATGGCTGCATTCACTTTCTCACCTACTCGTTGAATAGTCTGACTATCTTCCGGATTATTCAAAACCTCTTCTATGAGTTCTGCAACGAGCTTCATCATATCCTCTTTGGCGCCACGAGTTGTCATAGCAGCTGTCCCCAAACGGATACCACTTGTCTGGAAAGCACTTCTTGTATCAAATGGCACCATATTCTTATTGACAGTAATATCAGCAGCAACCAATGCATTCTCTGCAATCTTTCCTGTCAAATCTGGATACTTAGAACGCAAATCCACTAACATAGAATGATTGTCTGTACCACCACTAACGATACCAAATCCGCGCTGCATTAATTCGTCAGCAAGCACAGTTGCATTCTTCTGAACTTGAGCTGCATATACTTTCCAAGAATCTTGAAGGTTCTCACCAAAACCAACAGCCTTTGCAGCAATCACATGTTCTAGTGGTCCACCTTGGATTCCGGGGAATACAGCTGAATTCAAAAGCTGTGACATCATCTTCACTTCGCCTTTTTTATTTGTCTCTCCCCACGGATTTGGGAAATCCTTACCCATCAAGATGATGCCGCCACGAGGACCACGCAAAGTCTTATGAGTAGTACTTGTTACAATATGTGCATATTTAACAGGGTTATCAAGAAGTCCAGCAGCAATCAATCCTGCAGGGTGAGCCATATCAATCATGAGCAAAGCACCCACCTCGTCTGCAATCTTACGCATACGCTTATAGTCCCATTCACGACTATATGCACTACCCCCACCAATAATCAGCTTCGGCTTATGTTCGAGTGCCAACTTCTCCATCTCATCATAATCAACTCTTCCCGTCTCTCTATCAAGATTATAACCAATAGGGTTATAAAGGATACCAGAGGTATTGACGCTGCTACCATGCGACAAGTGGCCACCATGAGCAAGGTTTAGCCCTAGGAAAGTATCACCAGGTTTCAATACGGCGAAGAATACAGCTGCATTAGCCTGTGCTCCAGAGTGAGGTTGCACGTTTGCAAATTCCGCTCCAAAAAGCTTCTTTACACGTTCGCGTGCCAAATCTTCCACTTCATCAACAACCTGACATCCACCATAATAGCGTTTACCGGGAAGTCCTTCCGCATATTTGTTTGTAAGGTAAGAACCCATAGCTTGCATCACCTCATCGCTTACGAAGTTTTCAGATGCAATCAGTTCCATACCCTTAAGCTGACGCTGATGTTCTCTCTCAATAAGGTCAAAAATTTCTTGATCTCTTTTCATTGTGGCAATAATAATATGTAAAAATTAAACTATACCTATATTTGAAACAACTATACCAATTTTACTTGGTCAATAAATTGTTCTTTATCACAATAATGACACTTCAACACTCCATGCTCTTTATCTACCACATGGAATATAGTTTGCATGGGCTCATTATTCGTAATACATTTGGGATTGTTGCATTTCACAATGCCCTTCAACTCATCAGGAGTGCGAACCGTCTTCTTTTCTACTACTTCGTAGTCCTTGATGATATTTAATACGACATTAGGTGATATGACACTCAACTTGGAAATCTCCTCATCGGTAAAAAACTTATTTGAGACTTTGATAATACCTTTGCGTCCAAACCTTTTTGAAGCATAATTATTACCAACAGTGACGGGCGAATCTAGATTTTCCAACTCCAATAATGCTACCACCTGATAAGTCTTATCGGCCGGAATATGATCGATAACAGTGCCGTTCTCAATAGCAGCAACCAATCTTTCTTTCTTGTTGTTCATCTCCATTTTCATTAATCAATGATAGTTTTATCGGCCTTAACATCGTCCAATGTTATTCCCAAACAATAACAGAATATTGCCTCTCTTGCAAACAATCCGTTCTTTGCTTGTTGAATATAATATGCATGCGGATTATTATCTACATCGAATGCAATTTCATTCACGCGTGGCAGTGGGTGCATAATCTTCATATTTGGGCGCGCCTTACCCAACATATCATTGCGTAGGATATATACATTCTTAACACGTTCATATTCCATCAAATCAGAGAAACGTTCCTTTTGTACACGTGTCATATAGAGAATGTCGGCATCGGCTATGACGTTTTCATTGAAATCTTCGTGTTCTACATAGTGAATATGGTGTTCATTGCAGTAAATCTTATACTCTTTTGGCATGGCTAATTCAGGCGGAGCTATGAAATGGAAAGTTGGATTAAAGTGGCGCATGGCTGTGATGAGTGAGTGAACCGTACGCCCGTATCGCAAATCACCGACAAGATAGATATTCAAGTTTTCTAATGTTCCTTGGGTCTTATAGATAGAATACAAATCAAGCAAACATTGTGAAGGATGCATATGGGCACCATCGCCCGCATTGACTACCGGAACAGGAGCTACTTCCGAGGCATATTGAGCAGCCCCCTCGATGTAATGTCTCATCGCAATAACGTCTGCGTAGTTGCTTACCATGAGTATCGTGTCTTTCAACGTCTCTCCTTTGGTAACACTAGATGCTTTCGCATCGCTGAAACCTATGACTTTAGCTCCTAGTCTGTTTGCTGCTGTTTCAAAACTCAACCTCGTTCTTGTAGAAGGTTCAAAGAACAATGTTGCTACTACTTTCCCTTTCAGAATCTCTCTATTGGGATGCTTCTCGAACTCTTGCCCCATCTCTATTAAATAAAGGATTTCCTCCTTCGTCAGATCGGCAATTGTTACAAAGTTATGTTTCTCCATCTAAAATGCGATTGATAGTTCCGTTTTCGTTTGCTAAATTACTCATATTTTTTAATTCAAGCCACTTAATTGTGAGAAAAGTTGTACTTTTGCCAAAAATAAAAAGATATACTGTCAAGTTATCTATAGACATTTTGACTATAATGAGAAAGACTTTCATACATCTCTTATGGGGACTATTGGCTACAGGTATAATAGCATGTGTTTTAGCTTTTACCGCCATTTGGAATGGTTGGATAGGCTATATGCCGCCAATAGACGATTTGCAAAACCCTATCAATCGCTTTGCCACACAAGTTTTTTCATCTGATGGTAAAGTCATTGGCACATGGAATATCAACAAAGAGAACCGTATTGTCGTTCCCTATTCAAAAATATCTCCAAACTTGGTCAAAGCCTTGGTTGCTACGGAGGATGTTCGTTTCTACAACCATTCAGGCATAGACTTCATCGCATTAGGGCGCGCTGTCATTAAACGTGGACTATTCGGACAGACTTCTGCAGGCGGTGGTTCTACCATAACTCAGCAGTTAGCCAAACAATTATTTTCTGATGTAGCCCACAGCACGCTAGAGCGTGTACTCCAAAAACCGATAGAGTGGGTGATAGCCGTCAAATTGGAGCGTAATTATACCAAAGAAGAAATCATTGCGCTCTATCTCAATTATTTCGACTTTTTACATAATGCTGTTGGTATCAAGACCGCTTCTAACACCTATTTTGATAAAGAGCCCAGCGACCTTACCATTTGTGAGGCCGCCACACTCATTGGATTATGTAAAAATCCCTCATTGTTCAATCCGGTCAGATACCCCGAACGCTGTGTAGAACGTAGAAATGTGGTATTGTCACAAATGCAGAAAGCCGGTTATTTATCTACTGCCGAGTACAATCAATATAGTGATGAGCCATTGGCATTAAATTTCCATCGCATGGATCATAAGGATGGAACTGCCACTTATTTCCGCGATTTCCTACGCAGATATATGATGGCTTCTCAACCCAACATCAACGATTATCCTTCTTGGAATAAAGTGCAATATACGATAGACTCCATAGCATGGGCTAATGATCCCTTATACGGATGGTGTAACAAGAATTACAAGAAAGATGGAACACCCTATAATGTCTACTCAGACGGGCTGAAAGTATACACGACTATCGACAGTCGAATGCAGCGATATGCAGAAGAAGCCATGTATGGACATGTAGCTCAATACCTGCAAAAGGAGTTCGATAAAAGTAATCTGAACAATCCTGATGCACCGTTTTCCGGCGATTTAACCAAACAGCAAGTAAAAGATATTATGCGACGAGCCGTTCGTCAGAGTGAGCGCTATCGCATATTGAAGGCTCATGGTGCTTCCGATGCAGAGATAGATGAATCTTTTCGTACCAAGACCGAGATGACTGTATTCACCTATCATGGCGATATTGATACGCTCATGAGTCCGATAGACTCAATCCGCTATAATAAATCATTCTTACGTGCAGGCTTTATGAGTATGGATCCAAAGAATGGTTATGTGAAAGCTTATGTGGGTGGGATGGACTTTACCCACTTCATGTACGACATGGTAACCGGTGGTAGAAGACAAGTTGGTTCTACCATCAAGCCTTTCCTCTATGCCCTTGGAATGGAAAATGGTTTCTCTCCTTGCGACCAAGCACCCAATGTGCAACATACATACATGGTAGCCGGCCGCCCGTGGACACCAAGAAATGCTAGCAGAAGTCGATATGGACAAATGGTAACACTGAAATGGGGACTCTCACAGTCCAACAACTGGATATCAGCTTACTTGATGTCTAAGCTTAATCCTCAACAATTTGTTTCCACACTTCATGATTTTGGCATCAACAATCCGGATATCCATCCATCCATGTCGCTATGCCTTGGTCCGTGCGATGTAAGTGTTGCCGAAATGGTAAGTGCTTATACCACATTTGCCAACCACGGTATTAGAACCTCACCTTTATTTGTTACACGCATAGAAGACAATGAAGGAAATATCGTTGCACGTTTCCAGCCTCGAATGAACGAGGTGATTAGTGCCGAGAGCGCCAACAAAATGCTGGTTCTCATGCAAGCGGTCGTAGATGGAGGTACTGCCGGTCGCCTGCGTTATAAATACAATCTAGAGGGCGAGATAGGTGGTAAGACCGGTACTACCAATAACAATAGCGATGCATGGTTTGTAGGATTTACTCCCCAACTGGTTAGTGGTGTATGGGTAGGAGGTGAAGACCGCGACATCCATTTCAAAAACATGCAGATGGGGCAGGGTGCTACAATGGCTCTTCCTATATGGGCTTACTATATGAAAAAGGTTTATAGAGACCGTAGTCTAGGCTATGATACCCAAGTAAAATTCGGTTTACCAGAAGGATATAACCCTTGCGCCAATATTCCGGAAGACGATTTCAACGGCATAGACGAAGTTTTTGAATAGGGTAGAGGCCTACCCACCTTTGGCTGCAAAGCCAAGGCAGCAATATTGCAAAGTCTTAACAGCACTGCTGATACATTTGAACAGCAATTCTGTTGAGACTTTGCATTGAATCAAGAAAATATAAATGAAATAATATTCCTATCTTCCCCAAAAGGAATAAAGTATTACCTATCATCAGCAACAAACATTTTCCTTTTATCGAGGCAAATAGATTGAGGCAGGAACAGCTTCATTGCTATAAGGCATATTTCTCTATGAACTGATTGAACTCTGCCGTATAACCATTGAACACATTGATATCGACTTCGCCCTTAATCCCGTTGACCCGACCATCAGGGCTCAATTGCCAATAAATCAATCTCACATCTGGCTTGTATTCACCATAACGGGCTATCCACACTTGGTAATCGCGCTTGATGTCGGGAGCTTCTTTCAAATACCTATTTACAAAAGACTGGCTAATGTAAAGAATCGGTTTTTGGTGTGTATGAGCTGCAACGATACGCAACCAAGTACGAACATGATTAAATAGTACCGTTGTTCCACCCATTTTTTGTATTTGCGCATGCGATGGTTCTACATCCAAAACAGGTGGAAAATCACCGTTGCGAAAGAGTGTATGCTTCAAAAAGAAAAGAGCTTGTGCCCGTGCGTCAGACGTTGTAGAGAAGAAATGGTATGCCCCGACATGATAACCATGCCGATGAGCCTCTATATAATCAGATTTATAAAACTTATTACGCACGGTTGTTCCTTCGGTACTCTTGATGTATATATACGATATAGGATAGTCAACATATCCCTGTATTCGCTTTTTACTAAGACTTCCTAAATGAGTAATACGTAGATTATTCCAGTTAATACCATATCGCTTTTTGCCAATGATATGCTGGTGCTTGGATATATCAATTCCATATATACGCTCAGAAGTATATGTCATTCGTTCGCCTCTGAATACTCCTTGTCTCCATTCTCCTGATTTTAATGCGTGGCGAGCTGTCATTCCCACGCCAAATCCATCTTGTCGATCATTCATCCAATGTCCCTCATAATATGAACCATCGTTACCGCGATACACGCCATGGCCACAAGCTTGTCCGAATTGATTGAATTGTCCCGTATATATACCTATAGAATCTTTCCGACTTCCCTCTACAAGCGTATCATTTTCCCATGTTGCAATATAGTGTCTCCCTATAGAATCTGTAAATTCTCCATATCCTTGGCGTTTATTAGCTCTCCATTCGCCTCTGTATATGATGCTGTCATGCCACAACAACATTCCATATCCGGAATATGCTCCATCAACGATACTACCTATATAGGTTGTATCCCCTTTTTCAACGGTTGTCGTATTACCAGTAGATAGTCCTTTACATCCCCAAAAAGAAAATATAGTAAGAAAGCCAATTGCTATTGCTGAATTCTTCATTTCAAAATATCTTTAGAGTCAACGCCACCTTTGTTTAACTTCATACCAACCATGTTACCATACTTAGTAAAGATAGGAGCACCACATTCTCCCAATGCAGTCGGCACAGGAAGAGAATCCCGACTGCTTAGCGAGAGAACTCCTTGCCAGAACATGCTTGCATACGGTATAATGCTAATAGCAAAAACATCTTTTGGTGTCTTCTTATCAATAGTTTGCATCAATGCGATTTGTCCTTTTGTCCCATATCTTACTAAAGAGCATTCTATAGAAGCTGATTTCTGCGAATGGCGTATATAGGCATGGTATTGATCAATTCTGTTGATTTTTAATTTCTTATTGGAAACATGAGCTGATAGTAAACGCAAAACGTGTTGAATCGTATCCATTCGTGAATGATTTATAGTTGCATGTTTCGCAACCAATTCATATCCTTCGTCTTTCACGCTGTGAACCTTCAAATAATATCTGTATTCATCTCTCTGTGCATCAAGATCCCTCAGTTTTTTCTGCAAACGGTTGATTTCCTTTTTCACAATAAGCACAGTTTCTTGCTCATTATAGACCGTTTTTACAGAATCTATGGCAGCCACCATTCTCCCTTTACAAACAGGAAAGAGCCATGAAGGCTTTATCCAAAATCCATGATACATTTGCGTACTCGTAATAATGGAATCCTTATTCCATGCAGGATGCTCCATTAGAGAATCATCACGAAGAGAGGAGAAGTAAAGAATGGGAGAATGATTTGATAACAATGTGAAATAAGAGACTCTTTTCATTGTAACCAATGAAGAAGTTAATTGCCGTTCATTTCCCGGCCAACACCGAACAACAATAAAAATCACCCATACTAAAATGATTGATATGGGGATGCCAATAAGCCATAATAAGCGCTTCATCTTTCTCCTTAGTAGACAGATAATAATAATTTCCAATTTTATGCAAAGTTAGTCTAAAAATAAGACATACGTTCGTATAGATGAGAAAAGTTCTGTCATACAAAGTATTTTGGCATGTAATATTTGCAACAAAGCGTATTTTTGCGTATTTTTGCCACTCAATCAATTTACTTAAATAATCAATAAGATGAAACAGACAATATTGGTAACAGGTGGCACAGGATTTATCGGTTCTCATACTACTGTAGAATTACAGCAAGCAGGCTATGAAGTTGTCATTGTAGACAATCTGTCAAACTCTAAAATCGAAGTTCTTGATGGTATCGAGAAGATTACAGGCATCCGTCCCCAGTTCGAAAATGTAGACTTGAAAGACTATGAGGCAACAGAGAAAGTATTTCAAAAATATCCTAAGATAGAAGGTATTATTCACTTTGCAGCATCAAAAGCAGTTGGGGAAAGTGTAGAAAAGCCGTTGATGTATTATCGAAATAATGTCATTTCACTAGTCAATTTGCTTGAACTAATGCCAAAATACAATGTGAAAGGTATTATATTCTCATCAAGTTGTACGGTATATGGGCAGCCAACTGCTGAGAATCTACCGGTATCAGAATCTGCACCTATCCAGAAAGCATTGTCCCCCTATGGTAATACCAAGCAGATAAACGAAGAGATTATTCAAGACTATATTCATAGTGGAGCTAATGTAAAGAGCATTATCTTGCGTTATTTCAATCCTATTGGTGCTCACCCATCTGCCCTAATTGGCGAATTGCCCAATGGCACTCCTAACAATTTGATTCCATTTGTAACACAAACGGCAATTGGTGTTAGAAAAGAAATCACTATTTTTGGAAACGATTATTCTACACCGGATGGTACATGTATCCGCGACTATATCTATGTTGTTGATTTGGCTAAAGCCCATGTGAAAGCCATGGAACGTGTACTTGAAAAAGAAACAGAACCTTTGGAATACTTTAATGTTGGCACCGGCAAGGGAGAATCGACATTAGAGATTGTACAAGGTTTTGAGAAAGCTACAGGTGTCAAATTGAATTGGAAGTTCGGCCCACGTCGTGAAGGAGACATTGAAAAGGTTTGGGGAGATGTACGCAAAGCCAATGAAGTTCTTGGTTGGAAAGCAGATACTCCATTGGAAGATGTACTTGCCAGTGCATGGAAGTGGCAATTAAAACTGCGTGAAGACGGAGTTATGTAAGGTTTTGACAGTGTTATTTGTTAATAATAATTAACATCATGTTTCTAATCAATACAAAGTAGTTCTTAGACCATAAAAAGAATTACCTTTGCACCGCTATTACGAGTTGATAGCATAAAATTCAAACCTTATAATAAATAAATTAAATGGCAACAAAAATCAGATTACAGCGCGGCGGTCGTAAAGGCTACGCTTTCTACGGTATTGTTATCGCTGACGCTCGTGCACCACGTGATGGTAAATTTACTGAGAAGATTGGTACTTACAATCCTAATACCAATCCGGCTACTGTAGATTTGAATTTCGAACGTGCTCTCTATTGGGTAGAGACTGGTGCTCAACCTACAGACACTGTACGTACAATTTTGAAGAATGAGGGTGTATACCTCATGAAGCATCTTCGTGGTGGTGTAAAGAAAGGCGCTTTCGATGAAGCTACCGCTCAGCAGAAGTTCGACGCTTGGAAGAACGAAAAGACTCAAGGCGTAGACGCTGTACGCGCAAAGGTTGCAGACACAAAGAAAAGTCTAGCTGCCGCTGCATTGGAAGCAGAGAAGAAGATGAACGAAGCTATTGCAAAGAAAGTTGCAGACAAGAAAGCAGCATTAGCTGCTGAGACACAGGCTGCTGAAGCTACAGAGGAAGCTACAGAAGCACCTGCTGAAGAAGCTGCTCCTGCAGAAGCTTAATTACTTCTTTCAAAGTAATAACAAAAAGAGAGTAGAAAGATATATCTTTCTACTCTCTTTCTTTTTATAGCTGTTTTCTTATTTTAATAGAGACGATTTTGTTTTTATACTTTTTTAGTCTCTCACTTTCGCCTCTCTTCTATTATTATTGTAATTTTGCGTAACATAATATATCAAAATTACAATATGGCAGAATCTATTGACATTCGGGAATTAAATATAAGAATTGAACAACAGAGTGGCTTTATTACCAACCTTGTACAAGGTATGGATAAAGTAATAGTAGGGCAAAAACACCTCGTAGACTGTTTGCTGATTTCATTACTTAGCGATGGACACATTCTATTGGAGGGTGTCCCCGGACTAGCTAAGACTTTGGCTATCAAAACACTTTCTCAATTGATAGCCGCAGATTTTAGCAGAATACAGTTCACTCCAGACTTACTTCCGGCTGACGTTATCGGAACAATGATATATTCTCAAAAAGATGAGAAGTTTCAAGTAAAAAAAGGCCCGGTCTTTGCAAACTTTATTCTTGCAGACGAAATTAACCGTGCTCCAGCCAAAGTACAGAGTGCTTTATTGGAAGCTATGCAAGAGCATCAAGTAACAATTGGTGACAACACTTTCAAATTGCCAAATCCATTCTTGGTTATGGCTACCCAGAATCCAATTGAACAGGAAGGTACTTATCAATTGCCAGAAGCACAAGTTGACCGTTTTATGTTGAAAGTGGTTATTGACTATCCAACTTTAGAAGAAGAGAAGCTCATTATCCGTAAGAATCTGTCGTCGGATTGGGGGACGGTAGCGCCTGTTACTTCTTTGGACGACATTGTTAGGGCTCGTTCTATCGTCAATCAAGTATACATTGATGATAAAATCACCCAATATATCGCAGATATTGTATTTACTACCAGATTCCCGGAGAGATACCAACTACCGGAATTAAAGGATTTGATTACATTCGGTGGTAGTCCTAGAGCTAGTATTAATCTTGCAAATGCTGCACGGGCTTATGCTTTCATCAAACATCGTGGATATGTTGTTCCTGAAGACGTGAGAGCTATCGTGCATGATGTCATGAGGCACCGTATCGGTCTAAGCTACGAAGCAGAAGCCAATAATGTATCTACAGAGGAAATCGTATCAAAGATTATCAATAAGGTGGAAGTTCCATAATTGAATTTCATTGTAGTTATATTTAAGATTTATCAATCATAGAATTCATTTTGGAAACTCGCGATATTCTAAAAAAAGTAAGACGGATTGAGATAAAGACCAAAGGTTTGAGTCAAAACATCTTTGCCGGACAGTATCATTCAGCCTTTAAAGGTAGGGGAATGGCTTTCTCTGAAGTCAGAGAATACCAGTTTGGTGATGATGTTCGTGACATCGATTGGAATGTCACGGCACGTTTTCACCATCCATATATTAAGGTATTCGAAGAAGAACGGGAAATGACAGCCATGCTGCTGATAGATGTTTCCGGTAGCCTTGAGTTTGGGACACAAATCCAGATGAAACGAGATTTGGCTACAGAGATTGCTGCGACATTGGCATTTAGTGCGATCCAAAACAATGACAAAATAGGGGCAATCTTTTTCTCAGATAGAATAGAAAAGTATATTCCGCCTCAGAAAGGCAGGAAACATATTCTCTTCATTATCAGAGAGATGTTGGATTTCCAGCCTCAGAGTCGTAAGACAGATATATCATTCGCTCTCTCTTACTTTTCACGGATGATGAAACATAGAACTACTGCATTTGTCATAAGCGACTTCTATGATAAAAAATCATTCGAAAAAGAACTTCTTATTGCAAGTAGACGGCACGATGTAGTGGCTATTCAAGTTTATGACCAATGTGCAAAAGCATTACCAAATGTAGGTTTGGTAAATATCGTGGATGCGGAAACAGGTCATGAGATGATAATAGACACCAATTCCAAACTCGTTAGGAATGCCCATACCCAATATTGGAATCAAAGACAAAGAGTCTTGAAACAATTATTTGCAAAGGGACAAGTTGATTGGATTTCTGTAGCAACAAATGAAGATTATGTAAAGTCTCTCATGTATTTGTTTAAGCAAAGGAATTGATTATGCACGTTTGGATTAAAAGTTTCTTATTAAGTATTGCTTTTATTGGGCTCTTTCCAGTCTCTACTTTTGGACAAGTACAAGTTGTTCAAAAGATAGATTCTATATCTATTTTAATAGGTGAACAAGCGCATCTCACTATTGACATAACAGCTCCAAGGGGAAGTAAGGTCACCTTTCCAAAGCTAATGTCTGCCAAGCAAATTGTTCCCGGACTTGAGATCATTGAATCAAGTCCTGTCGTGCTTACTGATGCTGATGACAACCAAAGCAAATATTCCAAAACTATTACGCTGACAGCTTTCTCAGAAAAGCTATATGCCATCCCTGCTATCAAGGTTTTAATCAATGGAAAGAACTTTCAAGGTAATCCTCTTGCACTAAAAGTATTGACAATTGATGTGGATACTCTTCATCCTAACAAGTTTTATCCACCAAAAGATGTTCAGTCCAATCCATTCTTATGGAGTGAATGGGCTCCTTTATTTTTCTTGAGCATATTATTGCTTTTACTTTGTATATCAGCCATATACCTATATGTAAGACTAAAACAAAACAAACCTATTATCACAAAGATAAGGATAATTAAACATATACCACCTCATCAGAAAGCTCTTCACGAGATAGAGAAGATTAAATCTGACAAGATGGATATATCAGAAAATACGAAGGAGTATTATACAAAATTGACCGACACATTGAGATTGTATATCCAAGAGCGTTTCGGATTCAGTGCAATGGAAATGACAAGTAGTGAAATTATTTCTAAATTGCACGATAATGGAGATCAAGTAATGCTAAACGAACTTCATAACTTATTTGAGACTGCAGACTTAGTAAAATTTGCCAAATACTCGACATTAATCAATGAAAATGATTTGAATTTAGTCAATGCTGTCAATTTTATAGACAGCACCAAACAGAATATTGAACCGAAAGAAGAACGTATAGTTCCACAACTGACAGAGAACGAATTGGAATCTAAGAAACAGCGCGTCATTATTAAAACAACAATTAGTGTTGTTATAGGATTTGCTGCGATTCTCTTCGGATATATCATGTATGCTATTTATCAATTAATTGGCTGATATGGAATTTGCAAATAAGGAATATTTTATATTATTGATATTATTGATACCATATATCTTGTGGTATTTCTTATACAGGAAAGATTCTGAGCCAACTTTAAGGATGAGCGATACATTCGCTTATAAATATGTTCATAAGAGTTGGAGAATGCGACTTATCCATGCCCCTATGATATTAAGGTGTATAACATTTACATTGATTGTAGTAGCTATGGCGAGACCTCAAACTCGTCATTCATGGAATAACAAATTGGTAGAAGGTATTGATATAATGATGGCTATGGATGTATCAACCTCTATGCTTGCTGAAGATCTGAAGCCCAATCGTATAGAAGCTGCAAAAAATGTTGCTGCGGAATTTATTGCCGATCGTCCTAATGATAATATAGGCTTGACAATCTTTGCTGGTGAAGCTTTTACACAATGCCCTATGACGACCGATCATGCATCTTTAGCCAATCTCTTACATAATGTAAGAACAGATATTGCTGCGAGAGGCTTAATTTCTGATGGAACAGCTGTCGGTATGGGACTGGCAAATGCAGTTTCACGCTTAAAGAACTCCAAAGCAAAAAGTAAAGTTGTGATTCTGTTAACTGATGGTAGTAATAATATGGGTGATTTGTCGCCAATGACTTCAGCACAGATTGCTAAGAGCTTAGGAATAAGGGTATATACAATCGGAGTAGGCACCAATAAAGTTGCTCCCTATCCCATGAATGTTGCCGGTAGAGTACAATATGTAAATATGCCGGTAGAAATAGATACAAAAACATTACGTGAGATAGCAATAACGACGGATGGGAACTTTTATAGAGCTACCAATAATAATGAATTAAAGCAGATATATAAAGATATTGATAAATTGGAGAAAACGAAGATGGATGTCAAGCAATTCTCTAAAAGATACGAGGCATTCCAACCATTCGTCCTTTTTGCATTCATATTCCTATTATTGGAAATACTCACACAATATATAGTATTGAGGAGACTTCCTTAAAGGTAATAAAAAAATACTGATTGATTTTTTATGATTAGATTTGAAGATCCCACATATTTATGGTTTTTATGTATTATTCCGGCTTTACTTTTATGGCAAGGAATTGCATGGAAACAACGTAAAACCAAACTTAAACGGCTCGGCGATATAGCTCTTATTAAACAATTATCGCCAAACTATTCTAAATTGCGCCCTAATTTAAAGTTTTGGTTATTGTGTGCGGCCTTATTTATATTAATACTTATGTTAGCCCGTCCGCAGATGGGCACCAAAATTAGTCACGAGAAGCGGCAAGGGATAGAGACAATTATAGCATTGGATATAAGTAACTCTATGATTGCAGAAGACGTAGTTCCCTCTCGTTTGGCCAAAAGTAAACTTCTTATAGAAAATCTTGTCGACCATTTTAACAATGATAAGATAGGATTAGTTGTCTTTGCTGGAGACGCATTTGTGCAATTACCTATAACAAGCGATTATGTCTCTGCCAAAATGTTTTTGCAGAATATAGATCCATCACTGATAGCCACACAAGGTACTGACATAGCAGAAGCTATTAAAATATCTACTAATAGTTTCTCCCAACAATCAAATATTGGAAAAGCTATCATAGTTATTACAGATGGTGAAGACCATGAGGGAGGTGCTACCGAGGCAGCTAAAGCAGCCCATCAAAAAGGAATCAATGTATTTATCCTTGGCATTGGAGATCCCAAAGGGGCACCAATACCGTTGAGAGAGGGTGGCTATCTGAGAGATAATGCTGGTAATACAGTTATGACAGCATTGAATGAAACTATGTGTCGACAAATAGCCGAGGCAGGAAGCGGTACATATATACATGTCGACAATACCAGCGATGCACAAGAGAAATTGAATTCAGAACTTACTAAATTACAAACAGGGGAAACGGACTCTGTGATATACAGCCAGTATGCCGAACAATTTCAGGCTTTTGGTATTATTTTGTTGATTCTATTAATTATAGACGTTTGTATACTCAATGCAAAAAATCGACATTTGAAGTCTTACCATTTGTTTAAAAGAGAACATAAATGAATATAAATAAATTGATATTGTGCTGTTTGCTTAGTATCATAGGAAGCAATTCCATATATGCACAAGCTGATAGACGAAATATTAGTAAAGGGAATAAGGAATTTCATACAGATCAATATGTTCAAGCTGAAGTTTCTTATAGGAAAGCAATATCTCAAAATCCCCGTAATGCGCAAGCGGTATATAACCTAGGAAATGCACTATTTGCTCAACAAAAAGACTCTGCTGCGATTGTACAGTTTGAAAATGCGGGAAAGATGGAAACAAATAAAATCCGCAAATCTAAATCATATCACAATATAGGGGTTATATGTCAGAAACGTCAATTATATGCGGAAGCAATTGAAGCATACAAAGAGAGTTTAAGGAACAATTCTTCAGATAATGAAACTAGATATAATTTAGCTCTTTGTCAGAAGTTATTAAAGAATCAACCGCCCAAGAACAACCAGCAGAACAAAGATAAAAAAGATAAGGATAAACAAAATAAAAATAATAAGCAAGATAAAGATAAGCAAGGCAAATCTAAAAAAGAGAGTCCAGACAAACAGAGTATGAGTAAAAGTAATGCAGAACAACTATTAAATGCTGCGATGCAACAGGAAGAGAATACTCAACAACGTTTAAAAAAAGCCATGCAACAGCCAAAATCTAAACAGTTGCAGAAGAATTGGTAACAGAAATAGTTGCCTATAAAAACATTATAATAAAGATATTTAATGACTAAGAGAGCATCTTTTTTTATAAGCGTATTATATATGATATTGTGGAACATGCAAAGTGTTGCACAAACAATTTCCGTCTCTGTTCCACATCAAGTAGCTGTTGGAGAGAATTTTAGACTCTCCTATACTATTCCAACACAAGACGTTAATGACTTTAGAGCTGGTAACATACCATCTGCTCTTGAGGTCCTGGCAGGGCCATATACATCTTCACAATCTAGTTATCAAATCATTAATGGACGAGCAAGTAGTTCATCATCCATCACATATACGTATACCTTATATGCAGCTAAAAATGGTATATATACAATTCCTTCTGCTGTTGCTACCGTTAATGGGAAGAAAATAGTATCACATGCTGTTAAAGTAGAAGTATCCGGACATGCCCGAAATACAACCAGTTCTCAGATGCATGAAGACAATAATGCACAGATGCGTAGTGCTGGTTCCCAAATATCGGGTAATGATTTGTTTATCAAAGTGAGCGCAAATAAAAGGGTGGTACATGAACAAGAACCAATACTATTAACTTATAAGGTATATACGTTACTTGATCTTACACAATTAGAAGGAAAAATGCCCGACCTAACAGGCTTCCATACACAAGAAATAAAATTACCACAACAAAAAAACTTCCATGTAGAAAAAGTTAATGGTAGGAATTATAGGTGTGTAACATGGAGTCAATATGTCATGTATCCCCAAATTACAGGGAAATTAACGATTCCTAGTATTACTTTCAAGGGCATTGTTGTTCAACAAAATAGAAATGTAGACCCATTAGAAGCATTCTTTAATGGAGGTTCTGGATATGTGGAGGTTAAGAGGAACATCGTTGCGCCAAGTATTGATGTACAAGTATTGCCACTTCCTACACGTCCCATGGATTTTTCCGGTGGTGTTGGAACTTTCAAAATATCAGCCCAATTAAATAAAAGCCAAATAAAGACAGGCGAACCAGTTCAGTTGCGTGTAGCTGTTAGTGGAGTCGGTAATCTAAAGTTGATAAAACAGCCTGAAATAAAATTACCAAAAGACTTTGATAAATATGTTCCTAAGATAACTGATAAAACTCAATTGACATCTCAAGGTGTGGAAGGCAGTATGGTATACGATTATATCATAGTACCAAGGAATGTTGGGCAATATAAAATTCCAGCTATCGAGTTTATTTATTATGATATTTCCTCAAATTCATACAAGACAATATCAACTCAATCATTCAACTTAGAGGTTTCAAAAGGTAATGGTACTAATAGTACGATTTCAGACTTCAGTATGAAGGAAAATGATATTCGAGATATTAAACGTGGGAATGTAGATTCCTACGATATACATCAAAGTTTCTTTGATTCTCTTAGTTATTGGCTATTCTTGATATTGCCTATTGTCACATTTGGCATATTATCAGTTGTTTTCAGGAAACAAGCAAAAGAAAATGCTGACATCATTGCTTCTAAAGGGAGAAAAGCTAATAAAGTTGCCAATAAGAGATTAAAGAAAGCCAAGAATTTAATGGAAGCCAATAGGGATAATGAATTCTATGACGAAGTTCTAAGGGCTTTATGGGGATATGTAGGTGACAAAATAAATATTCCTGTAGAAAAACTTTCTCGTGAGAATATATCAGAAAAGTTACAAAGCTATAATGTAGATGATGCTACCATCTCTATGTTCATTACAGCAATAGATGAATGTGAATATGAACGATATGCCCCAGGAGATGTAACAGGTAATATGAATAAGACTTTTAATGCAGCTATGACAGCCATTACAAATATAGAGAATGTCATGAATAAGAAGAGATATAATACTCATTTTATTATTCTGTTAATACTTCTTGGTTCATTACTTCCTGGTACTACTATAGCTGCAAATAAAGATACGGCAGATAAGGCATATATAACAGGTGACTATCAATTAGCAATCAAAGAATACACCCAGTTATTAAAGGGTCACAAAAATGCTTTGCTCTATTATAATCTTGGAAATGCTTACTATCGTACGAATGATATTACACATGCTGTACTGTCATACGAACGTGCTTTACAATTAGAACCGGGAAATAAGGATATACGCTTCAATTTACAATTTGCCAGAAGTAAGACTATTGATAAAATTGCTGAAGACAATGAAATGTTCTTTATAACGTGGTACAAATCATGTGTGAATTTTACGAGTGTTGACAATTGGGCTTATATATCCATCATAGCGTTAATAGGATTTTTAGCATTCTTATTGCTATACCTATTCTCTAATAAATTATTATTCCGAAAAGGCGGCTTCTATGCTTCGATTTGCTTTTTATGTCTTTTTATCGTTAGTATGGTCTTCTCGTACCAGCAAAAATATAATCTGCAAAACTCTACAGGGGCAATAGTTATAAGTCCTTCGGTATCAGTTTATAAAACCCCTACACAAAATAATGCAAGTCAATTTATTATCCATGAGGGAACTAGAGTAGATATTATTGACCAAGGCATGAAAAATTGGTGGAATATTAAATTAGATGATGGTCGTGAGGGATGGATACCATCAAGTTCTATCGAAAAGATATAATTCTTATATAATGGATTACAGTAATATCAATCAGATTGATATAAATATATTACATAGCTTTAATAGCAGTAACAATCTGTTATTAGACCATCTCATGCAATATTCTACATTAGGGTATACATGGATTCCATTATACTTTGCAATATTCTTTCTCGTTGTCAAAAACAATGAGACTATGTTACAGATTTGTATAACAGTATTGGGAATTCTCTTTGGAGTTCTCTTAGCTAGTGGAACCGATAATTTGCTAGTTAAGCCATTGGTAGAGCGTCTACGTCCTATCAATGATCCATATATTAAATACACATTGGATATTCTAAAAGGGGTAGGCGAAAAAGACTTTAGCTTTTTCTCTGCACATGCAGCAAACACTTTTGCTATAGCCACTTTCATTTGTTGCCTGACGCGAAGCCTCTCCTTGAGTATTATCATGTACATATGGGCTATAATAAATTCCATTACGCGATTATATCTAGGACTTCATTATCCCAGCGATGTATGCATGGGCATGTTGTGGGGGAGTCTCGTTGGAATAATTAGTTATAAAGTGTACCATTATATACATTATAAATATTCACCCAAAATAAATTATATATCATCTCAATATACATCTACTGGATATAGCCATGAGGATATTGATGTCGTAATATCTATTTTCGTCATGTTACTAATCCTTTCATTAATTATTTCTGTTATATAAAAATGAATACAAAGAACATTCAAATAAGTGATTATACATACGATTTACCCGATGAAAGAATTGCAAAATTCCCTGTTAGTCCACGTGACCATAGTAAGTTACTAGTATATAACCATGGCACAATAGAACAAGACCATTTTTATAATATTTCTCATTGGCTGCCCCAAGGGGCTCTCATGGTATATAATAATACGAAAGTGATTCAGGCACGAATACATTTTCGTAAATCAACAGGAGCATTAATAGAAGTCTTTCTACTAGAACCTGCAAAACCGGCAGACTATGAACAGATGTTCCAGTCTGTAGGCAAATGTTCGTGGATCTGTATGGTCGGCAATCTGAAGAAATGGAAGAATGGAACTTTAGAACGAGATTTTGAAATTCGTGGATGTAAAATCACTTTAAAAGCTAATCGAAAAGAATTTGACGCAAACCACATCTTACATTCTTCATTCAAAACTCCTAGTGCTGGATATTGGATTGATTTTGAATGGGACACAACGGGAGGTATAAGTTTTGCCGAGATACTACAAACTGTTGGAGAATTACCAATCCCGCCATATTTAAATCGTGAGACAGAAGAAAGTGATAAAACCACCTACCAAACTGTATATAGTAAAATTATGGGAAGTGTGGCTGCACCAACAGCAGGCTTACATTTCACAGATTCGGTATTAGATTCTATAAAAAAGTTAGGTATTGAAACCGAAGAATTAACATTGCATGTAGGAGCTGGGACATTTAAGCCTGTCAAGCATCCTGAAATAAAAGAACATGAAATGCACACAGAATTCATCTGCGTACACAAACAGACGCTCGTTAAATTATTAAATCATCAATGCGAAGCTATTGCTGTTGGAACAACGAGTGTTAGAACACTTGAAAGCCTTTATTACATGGGTGTGAAACTGGAACATGACAAAAACCTTACTGAAGAGCAACTACACGTTTTCCAATGGGAGCCATATGAAAATGAGGTAGAAGGTGGGCTTATCAATCAGATTACCCCACAGAAGGCCATTCAAAATATCTTAGACTATCTAAATGAAAATGAACTGAATGCTCTTCATAGCAGTACACAAATTATTATTGCACCCGGCTATGAATATAAGTATGTAAAGATGCTCATTACCAATTTCCACCAACCACAAAGTACATTACTTCTATTGGTAAGTGCTTTTGTCAAGGGAAACTGGAAAACCATCTATGACTATGCCCTATCACATGATTTTCGCTTCTTAAGCTATGGTGATAGTAGTTTATTAATTCCATAATTCACATAGAACACATCATTATGAAAATAGGAGATAGAGTACGCTTTTTAAATGAAATTGGCGGTGGGACCATTGCGGGATTTCAAAGTCATCAGATAGTATTGGTTGAAGACGAAGATGGCTTCCAAATACCAGTTTCCAGATCTGATGTTGTTGTCACAAACATGGATGACTATAGCACATCAAGAGCCATCAAATCAAAAACAAATGCTTTAGAGAAGAAACAAAATCAAGAGCAAGAACATAAAAACCATAGTATCAAAGCATTACTTCATGAAGAAATAGCTGATGATGATTCTGATGACAGTAGCTTCTTCGAAGAACCGGAAATTACTTTCAAGAAACCTATTGAGGAGAGAAAGGGTGGGGATTTACTTAATCTATATCTAGCCTTTGTTCCCCAAAATCCGCTAAATATCACACAATCATCTTTCAAGGCGTACATCATTAATGATTGTAATTACTATGTGCAATGCGCCTATGCCTCTTTGCAAGAAAGCAATCACAATTTACGCTTTCAAGGAGAAATAGCGCCCAATACTCAATTAGCTATTGAAGATGTTGATTTAGAAATGCTAAATGACCTTTCGCGCATATCACTCCAAGCCTTCTTTTATAAGAAAGAAAAGGTATTCATCGGAAAACCAGCTTTTAATATACGGCTAAAATTAGATCCTGTTAAATTCTATAAATCTCATGTATTTGTAGAGAGTGACTTTTTTGAATCTCCGGCATTACTGTATCATTTAATTATAGATGATGAACCACTTGCTAGTTCTTCAATGAAAATAGCTAGTACTCTGGACTTTGCCACAGATAAGGATACTAAAAATGTTCAATCTCAAGATAAACGATTTATCAGACAGAAAGACTCCGATATCCTTGTTGTAGATTTACATGCTCATGAATTATTAGATACTACAGCCGGAATGAGACCAGAAGATATACGAGACTATCAAATGGAGAAATTCAATGAAATTATGGAGCACTATAAGAATCGACGAGGACAAAAAATAGTCTTTATCCATGGTAAAGGAAATGGTGTATTAAGGCAATCCATCATTCACGAACTAAATTACAAATATAAGAAAGTTCAATATCAAGATGCTTCATTTCTAGAATATGGTTATGGAGCCACCCAAGTAGTCATCAAATAATATTTATCATGAATTACGGTTTTATCAAAGTAGCCACAGCAATACCAAATGTACTTGTTGGCGATGCCAAATACAACACCGATAATCTTATATCAACTATTCAGCAAGCTGAAAATGAAGATGTTGAGATTATTGTGTTTCCAGAATTATCTGTAACAGGATATACTTGTCAAGATCTATTTCGCCAACAACTGTTACTAGATGCCGCTGAAGAAAATATCTCCCGACTTGTGAGTTCTACAAGCAATTTTGATATTATCAGTATTATAGGGGCTCCCATCTGCGTCGGCGACTTATTACTCAACTGTGCCATTGTTATCCAACGTGGACATATATTGGGAATCATACCGAAGACATATCTACCAAATTATAATGAATTTTATGAGAAGCGATGGTTTGCTTCTTCACAAGATTTACACGATACCACGATTCGATATGCCGGACAAAATGTATCTGTGACATCAACCCCTCAACTATTCCAAACAGCAGGTGGTGTCAAATTTGGCGTTGAAATATGCGAAGATGTATGGGCGCCCATCCCACCTAGTAACCAATTAGCCGTATGCGGAGCCGATTTGATTTTCAATTTATCAGCAAGCAATGATTTACTAGGTAAGCATCAATATCTGATGGCTTTGCTAAGACAGCAGAGCGCCAGAACTATATCTGGATATATATATAGCAGTAGCGGCTATGGTGAAAGTACACAAGATTTAGTCTATGGTGGAAATGCTATTATTTTTGAGAATGGGAGTCTCCTTGCAGAAGCAGATAGATTTGTGTTATCGCCCCAAATGGAGATGGCTCAAATCGATGTAGAACGTCTACGTACAGAGCGTCGCAATAATTCCACATTTGTCAATGCCCAGCGTCCAACTACCAACAACACTGATTCTAATAAGATTATCATCAATTGCAAAGAGATTACCCCTCGCCCATTTACATTAACTAGACAAGTGGATCCACAACCTTTTATTCCACACGAAGAGAATTTGAGTGCTGCCTGTGAGGAGATTCTGAATATACAGGTAATGGGGTTAGCCAAACGTTTACAACATACACATAGCAAACGAGTAGTTATAGGTATCAGTGGAGGATTAGATTCAACATTGGCACTCCTTGTATGTATCAAGACTTTTGATAAGTTAGGATTAGATAGAGCAGATATCCTTGGTGTCACCATGCCGGGATTTGGTACGTCCGACCGTACCTATCACAATGCAATCCATCTCATGCAAAAACTTGGGATTGAAATTCGTGAAATCAATATCGCCAATGCTGTAATACAACACTTCAATGATATAGGCCATGATATCAAGGTACACGATGTAACCTATGAGAATTCTCAGGCTCGCGAGCGTACCCAGATTCTGATGGATCTGAGTAATCAGGTTGGTGGACTAGTCATTGGTACCGGTGATTTGTCTGAATTAGCATTAGGATGGGCTACTTATAATGGAGACCATATGAGCATGTATGGAGTTAACGCCAGTGTTCCCAAGACTATTATCAAGTACTTGGTAGAATATGTTGCAACAACATTAGACCAAACTGTACACGACATCTTATTAGATATCATTGATACACCGATTAGTCCGGAACTTACCCCGGCCGCTGAATCTGGGAACATCCAACAAAAGACGGAAGACTTAGTTGGTCCATACGAGCTACACGATTTCTTTCTTTACTATCTCTTGAGATTTGGCTTTAGTCCTAAAAAGATTTATCTGCTTGCATGTAAAGCTTTCAAGCCTGAACAATATTCTCAGGAAACCATCAAGCATTGGCTCAGAACTTTCCATTACAGATTCTTTACACAACAGTTCAAACGCAGTTGTCTGCCGGATGGTCCAAAGGTTGGAAGTGTAAGCCTCAGTCCAAGGGGAGATTGGCGTATGCCTAGCGATGCTATGAATCGTTTATGGCTAGAAGAATGTGATGAACTTTGACTTAGGAAAACTATATAAAGAAGGCTTCTTGCTATTATTCTGCAAGAAGCTTTCTTTATATATGAATATCATCTAGGAAATTTCTGTTTTAATCTTTTCCATCCTTCTACTCCCAGAATGGTAAAACCACCATATTGACATGTTTTTGCCAACCCAAAAAACACCACCCATAGAACACCTTTCAAAGACGTGGATATAGGTAATGCCATCTGCCCAAAAGAGATGATATAAAAAGGTATACACATCAACAACACACATACACCTGTTTTAAAAGAAAGCTTTTGAAGCCAACTCTTAATTCGTGTCAGAACTTTTCTCATAAATAGAATAAAATAGGGTACAAACATAAGACTATATTTGTGCCCTAGATAACAATGTCTCTAAATTATGCGGTATATAACCATGCTACGAAACAAATTATTATAAGTGCCAAAATCACTAGACAAGCGAAAAGTACATTGGCCAAGAACTTTCTTCTTCTCCTTGCTCTTGCAGCCTCTGTCGTCATATTGTAATGGCTATGACGATGTTTTCCGTTGCTGTGATGACGGTGATGCACATAATTCTTTTCTGTCGAATTTCTATAGTTATCTTCCATAATTATTTATTCCTTTTCTTTTGATATTACTAAAATCTGAAACTAACCTGCACATCTACCATATCATAATCATGCTTTGCTAGCGTTCTATCGTTTACTCTTGCGTACTCGGCCGAGATTTCTAAATTCTTAGTAAATTCATAATCTGCACCTATTTCATAAAAAGTCTTTGCAGAAGCCCATTCTCCTGTCTTTCTATAAAGGTCATAACGAGCTTTTACATGCATCTGCTTTTTAATGATGGGAGCTATTGCTAAAACGTAAAACCCGTCAGCTTTATTGCCATTACTGCTCAGAGTGCAATCAGAAGCAGTCTTGGAGTCTTGATAAGTCTTAGCAAAAGCATTACCAGTAGAATGGATATACTCCGAACGGAATGTCCAATCATTCACCACATATTCCCCACTGATGGCATAACGGTGTTGTGACAAACTTCTAATAGCTCCCTTATGTTCTACGGTATTGCCAGCAGCATCTGTCTCAGACCAATCGCCTTTTCGGGCATAAGAGCCTTCCCAACCGAATACACCTAGTCTCATACCGGCTACTGGCATTACCCATATACCACCAATGATATCCTTACGTTGGTCTACATCTTTTACATTGATACCCTGTCCATTAAAGATACCAACCTGATAATGTAGCAAATTACGGCCATTTGAGCTCTTCAAGAAATCACCTTGCAGCTGAAGACCTATATCCCTACCATTAGAACTATGTGCTCCAACTCGATCATTAAAGCCAGCTAAGCTTGTAACATTCTGTGCATAGCCCATAAAGCCTTGGTCAACCGGATGCATAGGGTTCTCAAAGGTAAATGGTCGTTTAAATTGTCCCAACTTCACTTTAAAGTAACCATATTTTTGCCATTCTGCAAACAAATCTACAATACGAGGACTACTGCCCAGTGTAGAAGTGTTACCATTCAACTGAATTTGCGCTTTCCATGCTACATCATTAAGAATTCTACCGTCAAGAGAAACCCTGACCAATCGAATATTAAAGGAGTTAGCTTTCGCACCACTCTGTCCACTATACTGGTATTGCGTGATACCATACCCAGACAACTTTAAATTGTTGACCCAAGTTGCTTTACTTTCTTGCGCTGATGCACCATAAGATGCCAATACAAGTAATGATGCAAGGATTTCCTTTTTCATAAATAAATGATTAACGATTTTCTATTTTCGTTTAGTGATTAGTGCAAAAGTAACCATTTTTTTAAATTCATGCTATTTTTTGCAGGAAATTCCTTGTTCTAATTAATGTTGCAAAATTGCACTTCCATCCCTGAATTACGAGAATCCCAAAAGAGTTCCTAGCTGATATGTGAGTGCAGAGACTACCCATGCCAATCCAGTTGTATATACCGCTGTGAAAACAGCCCATTTCCAACTACCAGTCTCTCCTTTGATTGCAGCTATCGTTGCAATGCAAGGGAAATAGAGTAACACAAACAACAAAAAACTATAAGCGGCTAAGGGGGTAATCCCATCTGCTACCATCATTCTTCTCAAACGCGTATATTTTGCTGCATCAGAGTTATATGAATCATCATCAGCAAAACTACTGTCATCACTATAAAGCACTCCCATGGTGCTGGCCACGATTTCCTTTGCCCCAACACCTGCTAGCAAACCAACATCTAATTTCCAATCAAAACCTTGAGGACGGAATATAGGTTCTATAGCTTTACCTATCCTGCCAATATAGCTCTGTTCTTGTTGCTGACTAGCAGACAATTCATCATGATGCGGAAAATATCCTAAAGCCCATACTATAATGCTTGCCACCAAGATGATACCACCCATTTTTTTTAGATATTGTTTACCTTTTTCCCATGTATGTCGACCAATTGCTTTCCACGTAGGGAAACGATAGAGGGGAAGCTCCATCACAAAGGGGGTGTCTTCTCCTTTCACTAGTACTTGAGAATATAGCCGACCGATAATTATTGCCATCAAAATTCCAATAAAATAAAGTGACATCATAACGGTAGAGCGGTATTCGGCTGCAAAGAATGTCCCTATAATCATAATATAAATAGGCAGTCTGGCCGAGCAACTCATCATCGGAAGAACGAGCATGGTAATAAGCCTAGAACGTCTACTCTCAATGGTTCGCGTAGCCATGACAGCAGGAACATTACACCCAAATCCCATTATCAATGGAATAAACGACTTTCCATGCAATCCCATCTTGTGCATAAGTTTATCCATTATGAAAGCAGCTCTGGCCATATATCCCGAATCTTCCATGTATGAGATAAAAAAGTAGAGAATCAATATCTGCGGTAGAAAGACTATCACAGCGCCAACACCACCAATGATTCCATCGGAAATCATGGCTTTCAGAGGCCCGGCTGGTAACACCTCACTTACAGTTTGACCAAGCCAAGTAACTCCCGCCTCAATCAAATCCATCGGATACTGTCCAAGGGTGAATGTTACTTCAAACATCAACCATAAGAACAATATGAATATAGGAAATCCTAAATATCGATTGGTTATGATACGATCGAGCAGGTGAGTAGTCTGGTAAGTGTCTTTCTTATTACCTGTTGAATAGAGGGCTTCTTGCAATGCACCATGGATAAAACCATATTTAGCATCCATAATAGCCGTTTCACTGTCTACTCCAGTTTCTTCTCTCACTCTATCTTCAGCCTTTTTGCGTTCTGCAAAGATTTCCTCATCTTTATCTAGTGTTTTAATATACGATTCTACATCCTGATCATGTTCTAATAGTTTGATAGCCAAATAACGAGTAGAATACTTCTGACGAAGATCTATATTGCTTTTTAGATAATGCTGAATATGCAATATACCTGCCTCTATCTCGTGTCCATGATTGATATGGATATGGCGAAAATGTAGATTATCTCCTTCATTTCCCTCATACATATCAACTACCGCATCTAGGAGCTGATTGAGTCCACGACCATTCGTAAACGATGTCGGTATCATAGGTATCCCGAAGAGAGTGCCCAATTTGTCTTCATCAACATGGTCGCCCCGCTTCTCTACCTCATCATACATATTGAGTGCACATACCATACGTAAGTGCATATCTATCAATTGGGTTGTAAGATAAAGATTGCGTTCTAAATTACTGGTATCTATGACATTGATAATAACATCTGGCATCTGCTCTATAATCTGCTTCCTTACATACAATTCTTCCGGACTATAAGCAGATAGACTATAAGTTCCCGGTAAATCTACCAAATTGAAATGGTATCCTCGATGTTCGGTATGGCCCACTTTAGCATCAACAGTTACACCGCTATAATTACCGACACGTTCATGTGCGCCCGAAGCAAAATTGAATAGAGAAGTCTTACCACAATTCGGATTGCCCACCAAAGCCACATTGATAACTCGCCTTTTGGCTATTGCTGCCAACTCTAATTCGTCATCAGAAACATGTAATTCGTTTTCCGGAACAATAGAAGTTGTATAATCTTTATCAGAACTAAAAACTTTAGCCTCCTTCTCACTCATCACTTCTATCATGGAGGCTTCACTCCTACGCAATGAAACTTCATATCCCATGACCTTATATTTGACGGGATCTTGTAGGGGAGCATTGAGTAAGACCTCTACTTTTTGCCCTTTGATAAAGCCCATCTCTACGATGCGTTTTCGGAAACCGCCGTGTCCTGTTACTTTTATAATGATACCGTATTCGCCGGTCTTCAGATCTGATAACTTCATATTCCAATATCTATAACATGCAAAAGTAAACAATAAACTTTGCTTTTGTTTTCTTATAATTCCATTTTTTATATAAAATACCTATTTATAGGTATAGACATCTAGCTGCAATTGCGTATATTTGCAATATCTATTATTACGTAAATTTAAAAGAAACATGAAACTAAAGCTACAATATATATGGTTTTTCCTCCTGATCGTGGCATTCCCAAATGAGATTACAGCCGACGACAGTATTTCATTTAAGTACTATGGGCATATATATTTTCAATCCGCTATCAACGACACCATTCCCTGTCAACTCATTTTCGACACAGGTGGTAACAATCTTTGTTGCATAGACTCAGTGTTCTTCGCACACTCCAAGTGGCATACTCGTAATATTCAAAAAGCAAATATTGGGGGAGGAGCCGGAAGGCTAACCGTTCCTCTCATTTACGAAGACACCCAAATAAAACAAGGAGCATCCAATGTGCCATATCCTTATATTCCGGTAATACGGTTAAGAGATATTCTTGACTGCCATGCAGATGGTCTTGTTGGTATTCAAGGGCTTCATCATCGTCCCTATGAAATCAATTTTGAGCATCAATATTTTAAATTCAACACTGAATTACCAAAAGACTTATCCTCGTGGCAACGCGTTTTGGTGCGCTGCCATAAACAGAGAATATTTCTCTATCTTTCCGTTAAAATAGGAGATAAGACGATTAAAGGATGGTACTTGATGGATACTGGAAGCGGTGGTACCATTGATTTTACAGCCCATACAACTTCCACTTATCATTTAGATTCCATCCCACGAAAGAAACGTATAACCGATATTACTAATTTTGGTGTGGGCAGCAAGGAACAGGAATACTTTGTTGATATAAAAGCAGATCAAATTCTTTTATTAGGAAACGACACCATCAAGAATTGTACAGTGTCTTATCTCCCCGAAGGAGTAGGGGCTTTTAGCAAACAGGAATGGCTAGGAGTAGTAGGCAATGGGATATGGAGCGACTATAATATCATAGTAGATGAAGAAAGAGGATACCTTTATTTAAAACGATTCAATAAAGAAGAGGACAGTGATGTCAAAGGCTATGATTACGGATTTCGAAATCGTACAGACATTTGCGATGGCTGGATAGTTTCCTCATTGGTAAGAGATGGGGATGCACGTAAGAGTGGTATAGAAATCGGAGATACCATCGTTGCCATTAATCACAAACCAGTAAAACGCCTCACATGGGACGAGGAATGGGAGATAGACGACACACCAACTCAAGAAATTGAACTAAGAGGAAAGAATGGACACGCTAAACGCATCTTCCTAAAAGCGAAGAATTATTGGAAAGACGAGGAAGCGAATCACCCAACATACACGAAAATCAAAGTCAAAGAAAACTCTCAACAAGTATTTTCCAAGCAAATACCCGCAGGAGATTACAGTGGAATCAGCTATTTAGGCAATAATAGATATGCCGTCGTAGACGATAAGGCAAGCCTCGATGGTTTCAGTATCTTTCATATAAATATTGATTCTATCTCCGGAACCATTCAAAACATAGAATTAGAAGCTATCAAAACAAGTGGGCGACCGAATAGAGATGGAGAGGGCATAGCCTACTGTAAAATTCGTAACTCGATTTTTATATCCGGTGAAAAAGATAATGTCATTAAAGAATATGATTTAAATGGACAACTCTCTGGTAATAATGTATTTATACCAGATTCTATAAAGCAAAGATTAGATAGCAATAGAGGGCTGGAATCTCTATCATGGAATGAAAATACACAACGCCTTTGGACTGCAACTGAAGCTGAAGATTGCCGAATGATAGAATATGATAGCAACTTAAGGCTTATCAATGTATGGAAGTACAAAGTTGATCAAGCCACATCAGCAAAGAACTATGTAAATGGTGTTAGCGAAATATGTGCTTTAAACGATGGCCGTTTGCTAGTGTTAGAACGAGAAGTCATGATTCCGGAAAAGAAGATCGGAGCATGGGCAGAATGTAAACTCTATGAGGCACGCCCCATCAATAGACAGTTGGAAAAGCATCTACGAACTAAGTGGAAGACTAAAATGAACATTACAAACCATTCTTTTGCCAACTACGAAGGAATGTGCCTAGGCCCTAAACTAGTTGATGGGGGACAGGTATTGCTATTGGTCACCGACTCCCAACATCGCTATAAAGGCATGCTCAAAGATTGGTTCAAAACCATCATAGTATATATATGATATATTTGCAAAAACTCCGCAACATTACTGCATGGAAATAACAGTATTACTGCGGAGCCTGTTCAACGATGCTGCCTATCCTTTGCAGCAAAGTCATAGTAAAGATTAACGATGCCGCCTGCCTGTTTTTGGTTTCCAAGCTTGCGGAATATCACCTCTCTTTATATGTTCTGTAGGATAAGAAGATTTCTTCTTTCGTCCAGTGGCTTTATCTACCGCACGTTCCTCATAGCTACTACCACCCGGTCGGTCGCTATATCTTACATTCTTTTTATAACCGCTATTCGATGCAGAACTACCGTTGGGATACAGTCGCTTGATTAATTCCGGACGCCCAATACGTACCAATTCTTTCTCGATATTCCGCCTCTCTTCCGGTTTATACCAGAAGAAGAATTGGCGTTGAGCCAACTTTTCCTTAGGAGTCTTGGCGCTAAAGACCGGTTCGAGCGTATATGGATCATATCCAGTATACCAAGTTTCGGTAGAAATAGTCATTGGGGTGGGGGTGAAGTCTTGCACTTGCTCTAAGTGAAAATCCAAATCTTTCGTCTTAATAGCAAGATCAGCCATATCTTCTTCCTCGCATCTGGGATGGCTACTGATAAAGTATGGTATAATCTGTTGTCGCAGATTTTCTTCTCGATTAATACGATCAAATATCTTCTTAAACTCATAAAATTGAGTAAAGGAAGGCTTTCGCATCAACTTAAGCACATTATCACTTGTATGCTCCGGGGCTACTTTCAATCGGCCACTGACATGTTTCGTTATCAGCTCACGCGTATATTCCTTGGCCGTCTCATTGATTTGTTCATCTTTACTACGATGCAGAAGAAGATCGTAGCGTACTCCGCTACCAATGAAACTCTTTTTGATGCCGGGCAAAGCATCTACAGCTCGATAGATTTCTAGTACTTTACCATGGTCTGTATTCAGATTAGGGCAGACCTGAGGATGGATACACGAGGGACGGGCGCAATGCTCGCAAGCCTTCTTATTGCGTCCTCTCATACCATACATATTAGCCGAAGGACCGCCCAAATCGGACAAATACCCTTTGAAATCGGGCATTTGCGTGATGTGTTTCACTTCATTGATGATACTTTCCTTCGATCGACATACAACAAATTTACCTTGATGGGCAGAGATTGTACAGAACGAGCAACCGCCAAAACATCCCTGATGCATATTCACAGAGAATTTTATCATCTCATATGCAGGAATCTTCTTGCCTTTATATTTGGGATGTGGAAGTCGCGTGTACGGCAAATCAAATGTAGCATCAAGTTCCTCTGTCGTCAATGTGGGATACGGAGGATTCACAACTACATATTGATTGTCAACCCCTTGTAATAGTCGTTTGGCATGAATACGATTAGACTCTTCTTCTATGTGTCTATAATTCTCGGCTTCAGCCTTCTTATTGCTCAAACATTCTTCATGGGAATGCAACACAATATCGTCCTCGGAGATACCATCGGGAATATCTTTTTCTTTAGTTAAATATACAGTTTGAGGTATAGAGCGGATTTGTTTGATAGCCAATCCGTTATTCAAATTCTCACTAAGTTGCAGAATAGACTTGACACCAGCACCATACAACAACAAATCTGCACCACTATCGCAGAGAATACACTTACGCAATCGGTCTTGCCAATAATCATAATGTGTGAGCCTTCGCATGGAAGCCTCAATCCCACCCAACACTACCGGCACGTCAGGGAATAACTGTTTTAGTATCTGTGTATAGACTATTGTCGGGTATTCGGGCCTACAATCATGACGGCCATCAGGACTATATTCATCAACGGAGCGTAAACGCCTATTGGCAGTATACTTATTAACCATCGAATCCATACATCCCGGGGAGACTCCAAAGAAGAGGCGAGGGCGTCCTAACTTCTTAAAATCTCGATAATCCCCATGCCAGTCAGGTTGAGGAACGACAGCCACACGATATCCCGCAGCTTCTAAACTCCGGCCAATCACTGCAACACCAAACGAGGGATGGTCTACATAGGCATCTCCGGAGAATAAGATAACGTCCAATTCGTCCCATCCACGTAGAAGACACTCTTTCTTTGTCGTGGGTAGAAAGTCGGTTAAATTTGGCTGTGTATAGCCCTGTTTACTAAAAATAGTACTCTTATCTATCAAGGTATTTACTATTAATCAGTTACTGTCAGAGGATCTACATCGAGCTCTGATTCACTCTTCTTGTCTTTCCAATCTACATACAACAAGACCAAATTATGCAGTCCGATAGCTTTCATATTGCTATTATAAATGACATCAAGACACAAATCGAGTAACAGTTTGTCTTGTCCGGCCTCTGTTTCTAAAATTGCTCTGGTATTAAACTTTAGTTTATCTAGCACGGTTTCATCTATAATTCCATTGCTATCTACTAAATTGCGAAGGAGCTGATACTTATCAAGCGTCTCTAAATGAGCTTCGCTAATCTCAATACTCCTTGTACCTGATTGATTTGCTTGAATCTTATACATATACTATTTATTTTCGGTTTTATCAACAAATTGGAGAAGTCCCTGCATGATGAGTCCTTGTTGTGATTTAGACTTAATGCATTCAAATGGGAATCCTAACGTTATACAATTGTAATCTTGTCCATTATATGCAACACTTGCACTACTTCCATCGCCATATAGCATTGCGGAAAAAGCATCGGTAGATGCAGGTTGCAATACATCGGTAGATGTTGCAGCATAATGTATAGGATTAAGTGTTCTATAAATCTCCATGCGATTGTTAAGTCCCGATACGATTGAATCATTTGTTTCCGTATTGGAACGTGCGTATTGGAGCTTTAATACACGTGCCAAAAATGCACTATCGGCTAGAGATTGACTGTCACTACCATTATAACTGCCACTGACAATCAAGCCCACATGCGGTTTTTGAGTAAATACTGTTAACAATTGTTGCCACTTAGAAGAGAACACCTTATAATTCTTCAAGGCATGAGGTACATATTTCTGCAGGCCATTTACCAAGTCTACAATATCATATTCTGCTAGATTTACCATGCCAGTTTCTACAGCAGAAGCCGTAGTACTCACGACATTATATTGATGCGCTGTAGATATAGCTGCAACATGGGCTGATACATTGTCAAAGTTGTTACCAGCAATAAGGTGCCCTGCAAGTTCATCACTGCCATACCCAAGTCCTCCCGGCCCCTCTTTTCCCATCTTTGAACGGTCAAAATCTTGTTGTAATCCATTCCAACCGGCATATAGTCCTCTTTGGGTTCCGGGGTCTTCTTGCAAATCAAATCCTTGTCGAACACCATCGTCAATAACTGCCGGAGCCGATAACCGATCGAAATGATCAACAACCAAAACTGTCTTCTTATCCGAACCAACTGATATGCTAGACAAGACCGGTGTCGGAAAACTTTCTCCACCGCTATTGACAGCAGTTACTTTAAAACGATATTGCCTGCCGGGCACAACGTTTATTACACAAGAATTCGTCTTAATATTCATACCATTATCGAATCCATGCTTCCCGATAGCTTGATAAATATTAAAAGATGTAGGCGCAGCAGTAGGTTCTAATGGATCGAAAGTTGGCAACCATGATAGCTTGACATGAGTTGCATCTAATATCTGAATACTAAAATTCTGCGGAGATAGGGGCTGCACAATGCTTGGGCGCCCATGATTAGTATTAATAAACCGAAGTATTGTCTTGTATACAGAACGCGCTAAAGTAAACTTAAAATTAGGGTCTTGCGCCAATACCATATCGGGAAAATTTTGATGAGATAGCATCTCTAGGATGGCAGAGGGCATCTCCGGATTACGGGTCTCGGAATAATTACGATCCCATAAATAACGAATAGCCCACTGTTTTCCAATCGTAGCAGACAAATCTCTATTTAATCCATCAAGTAAGGACTTTGCAAAATCTCTAGAAAGCAGTCTACTGACACCCGACGAGAGTTTCCCATCATTAAAATTGGTAGTGTAAATTGCAAGCGAACCAGTAAGAGATTTGCCATCAGATTCAAAACCTGCATCGCTGTGAACTGCCAAACTTAATTCCATTGGAACCTTCAGCCCTTCTTTTGTTGGTACAAAACAAGAGCCTCCAGCCAACCAATTGGTCATATATGAACGGGCATTAATATCATCACTATAGTCGTCTTGTCCGTTCTTGCTACTATAAATAGAGTAGGGGGCACCTGCCCATTGTGCATAATACCTAGCCCCTTCTAAAGCTCTCGGAAGTCCACTGACAGTAGTTCCTCGGCGAATGTTTCCCATACCGCCGCCAAATCGGACTGCATCGGACGTTACTACCCCACGTTTTCCGGATTGATTGGTAAGCACAACACGATTTTCTTCACTACATCCAGCATCGAAATTAAACGTACCTAAATATACCCAAGTACCTCCACCCATCGTTTGGTTGACGCGGAACACAGTCTTCTCACCTTGGTGATACACAGTGTAATGAGCATCAGGAACGCTATTCGGTAATGTCTGGTAAGAAACATATACAGCATATTTGCCCGCTTCTTGAATCTGAGGTTGATATGACAATAGAGAGAAGTGTTTATTACTTTTTGTAGACTTAGCCATTTTGGCAGTTCCGGCTACAAACGGATTCTCACCATCAGCATAAGAACCGGCATGCCATGCAAATCCTTTTTCTTTGCTAGTCTTCCAGTCATGCTTAACATTCACTTCAAGATAACGGACACCGGGATTTACATCATCATTATCTACAATATATTCTTGCTTTTGCCAATCACGCTCCCTAGGAGTAAATATCACAGCACCAGCATTTTGCAACATAGGAATAAGATAAGGAACTACGATTGTTTGAGTAAACAAATCCTCTGTAGTTCCAAACAAATTAGGGCGTTGCCATTCCCATATTTGCTTGTTGTTATTAAAATACCTACCATGACTGGCCCAAACAGAGATGTGCTTATTATAAAGTCCATGATATGACTCACAGGGCTTCGTCACTTCCGACACCCATGGAGTACCATCATATTCGATGCTTCCCCAAAGGTTTCTAGACTCCACACTCGAAATCTTGCTGTCTTTTGGTAAATATTCTATAGGTAAATTATTAACAAGAACCTTGAGGGCATAATCTTTAAATGTACGTGGAAGCTCCTTCCTAATAATTTTATAGGTCTTGCCAACTTGCTTCGGAGTAACATTTAGTTGGGCATAGATATTCCTCAAGGAAACTATTACCGACTTTGCCCGGTTATCCACAGATATATTCGACACGTAATTCTTATTATTGTCGAGAGTTGGTATATCTCCAAAATATCCATACAATCTATTATTGATAGACGCATTTAACTTAATTGTCTCTTGAGAGAATCCCTCAAAAGACAATATACAAGAAGCTATCAATAATATAATCTTTTTATTCATCAATAACCAAACTTCTGCGGGTATTTCCCTACAAAAGAAGAGTAATATTGCTTAATTTCAACAATATCCTTGTCAAAATCTCCCGTAGGAATAAATACTTTCGTACACTCTATTATTTTCTTCTGATAATCCACACCATAAAGCAATATAGGAATACCGGCTTTCAAGGCTATGAAATAGAACCCCTTTTTCCAATCCGGATTGTAAGAGCGCGTACCTTCCGGTGTGATGCAGAGTTTGAATTGACTGGATTTGATTGCCGTATTGGCAAGATTATCCGTCATACTGGAATGCTTATCGCGCCATACTGGAATACCTCCCATTGCTTTAAACAGATTACCCAATGGCCAAAAGAACCACTCTTTCTTCATTAAGAAATTGATTTTGAAGCCTTCTGCACGAGAATATATTTGCCCTAAAAAGAAATCCCAGTTACTTGTATGGGGAGCTAAACAGAGTATATACTTATCAGGATGCGCAATCGTTATGTTCTTCTTCCATCCCAGATATGAGTATAAATACCAATTACAAAATTTCCTAAGCATTTGAAATGTTGCAGAGTAAATTAAGCGAGATTATTAATTTGGTCTATTACCTCATCAATTTGTTGATTGAAATCTTTAATTAAAGACTTGAAGTAAACCTTACTCTTCATTCCGGGCTCTACATGGGAAACTCTTCGAATATAGTTACTATGAATGACTATAATCGACGATAGCAAAGCATCCATATTGTCCCGATTGACATGATGCCCATTATACAAAGAAGCAGCAATGCACTCTGAGAATAATTCACTGCAAATGTAGTTGATTGTACGCTTAAGAACTCGTTTGTTTGCCATAATTTTTCTTGTTAGAAATCCGTATCATGTTTTGTTATATGCCAAAGGTAGGAAAAAAAATGGAAACGTCAAGTTATATAGTCCACAAAATATTCTAAATGTATGATTTGTCTATAAAATCCTTTATCATCTCAATTAAAAACGCTATTTTTGCACTGATAAACGATATATCATATCACTTAAATAATTATTTTATTGTTAACTATGGAAATTAGTGCATTGCAGAAAGAAAGAGCTGGTTACCAGCCAAAGTTGCCTAAAGCTCTTCAAGGTGCAGTTAAAATTAAGGAAGGAGAACCTACACAAAGTGTAGACAATCAGGAAGAAATCAAGAAATTATTCCCTAACACTTACGGAATGCCTCTCGTAGAGTTTATTCCGGGTGATGAGAAGAATTCTTTGGAAATGAATGTTGGTATTATTCTTAGTGGTGGTCAGGCTCCCGGTGGTCACAATGTGATTAGTGGCTTGTTTGATGCTGTAAAGAATTTGAATCCAAATAATCGCTTATATGGTTTCTTGATGGGCCCCGGTGGCTTGGTTGACCATAATTATATTGAGATTACTCCGGAATTCCTTGATGAATATAGAAATACGGGTGGATTTGATATGATTGGTTCCGGCCGTACAAAGCTTGAAAAAGAAGAACAATTTGAAAAAGGACTTGAGATCATTCGTGAGTTGAATATCAAAGCTATCGTAATCATCGGTGGTGATGACTCTAACACAAACGCATGCGTTCTCGCAGAATATTACGCAGCAAAGAAGTATGGTGTTCAAGTGATTGGCTGCCCCAAAACAATTGACGGTGACTTAAAAAATGACCAAATTGAAACTTCTTTCGGTTTCGATACAGCAACAAAGACCTACAGCGAGCTGATTGGCAATATCGAACGCGATTGCAATTCTGCACGTAAATATTGGCACTTCATCAAATTAATGGGTCGCTCTGCATCTCATATTGCTCTTGAATGCGCTTTACAGACACAACCAAACATTTGCTTAATTTCTGAAGAAGTGGAAGCAAAAGATCAGACTCTAAACGACATCGTTGAGCAAATTGCTTCTGCTGTTGCCTCTAGAGCTGCTCAAGGTCAGAACTTTGGTGTTGTTCTTATACCAGAAGGTCTTATTGAGTTTATCCCTGCAATTGGACGTTTGATCCAAGAATTAAACGATCTCTTAGCTGCTCACGGTGATGATTATAAAGACTTAGACAAAGCTGCTCAAAGAGAATATATCCTGTCTCATTTGAGTGAAGCTAACAAAGCTACATTTGAGACCCTACCAGAAGGCGTTGCAAGACAATTGAGTTTGGATCGTGACCCGCACGGAAATGTACAGGTATCATTGATTGAAACAGAGAAATTGATTTCTGAAATGATTGGTGATAAACTAAATCAATGGAAGAAAGAAGGCAAGTATGAAGGCAAGTTCTCTCCATTGCACCATTTCTTTGGATACGAAGGACGTTGCGCAGCTCCTTCTAATTTCGATGCAGACTATTGCTATGCATTGGGTACAAGTGCAGCTCTCTTGATTGCAAATGGTAAGACTGGTTACATGGCAATTGTGAAGAACACCACAGATAAGACTGATAACTGGAAAGCTGGTGGCGTTCCTATTACCATGATGATGAATATGGAAAGACGTAATGGCGAGATGAAGCCTGTTATTCGTAAAGCTTTGGTAGAGTTGGAGGGCGAGCCTTTCAAATTCTTTACAGCTAGACGCGACAAATGGGCTAAGGAAACTTGCTATATCTATCCCGGCCCTATCCAGTATTGGGGTCCATCTGATGTATGTGATCAAACGACTAAGACACTTGCCTTAGAACAGAAATAAAAATTATATATGAAATCATTGGGTAGAGCAGTGTGTCTCTACCCAATCTTTTTATGAACAAGAGAGTCTCTACACAAAGGAAATCATCTGCTATACGCCCAAATCGTAAACGAAATAAGGGAATAAAGAGAAAAAAGAAACACATCTTTTCTTTTCTTCATAATTTACCTAAACGTGCTTATTGGTTTGGTGGAATAGGGATTGTACTTGTTTATGTATGGATTTTCTATTACTTCTTCGTAGGACCAACAGGCTTTAGATGGAGGGCATTATATGGAGATACACGTTATCCCTCTGGCTATGAAATACATGGAATAGATATTTCTCATTATCAAGGATATATTAATTGGGACAAACTCCAAAATGCAATGATTGAAGGATGTCCACTTCGATTTATCATAATTAAATCGACAGAAGGCGCTTCTGAAATCGATGAAAACTTTGAAGAAAATTTCAGTCGAGCTCGTGAGTATGGCTTCTTGCGTGGGGCATATCATTTTTGGAGTGTCAAATCTACAGCTCGCGAACAAGCAAACTTTTTCCTTAAAAAAGTGAACTTACTGGATGGTGATTTACCGCCAGTACTAGATGTTGAGAAGAAACCCAAGAATCAAAGCACTGAAGATTTCCAGCAGGACATCCTTACATGGTTACATATTGTTGAAGACAGATACCATGTAAAACCCATCATATATACATATTATAAGTTCAAAGAGGCTTATCTGAATGCTCCGGTGTTTGAGGATTATCCATATTGGATTGCACATTATTATGTAGATAAGGTAGAATATAAAGGAGCATGGAAATTCTGGCAGCATACAGATGCTGGTAGATTACCGGGAATTAAAGGGTATGTAGACTTTAATATTTATAATGGCTCATTCTATGATCTTAAAAAACTAACCATTGGTAATGATGAGTGGTAGAGCATTAGTTATCTATATTAATTTATCATAATACAGATTATATTACAAAAAGGGCTTTACCGGAAAATAGAATATTATTCTTATTTTACTTAAAAATATTAATTGAATATATGCTATCGGCGTTCCAAAAGAACAACGTTCTCTACATGTGGCGTATGTGGGAACATATCAACAGGTTGAACGGATTTTACACGATAATCTACATCCAATAAAGCTAAATCACGAGCTTGCGTTGCTGGATTACAACTCACATATACTATCCGATTTGGAGCGGTATCTAAAATAACCTTAACTACATCTTCATGCATACCGGCTCTTGGTGGATCTGTAATAATCACATCAGGTTTACCATTTTCACTCACAAAATCAGTCGTTAACAGGTTCTTCATATCTCCTGCATAAAATACAGTATTATGTATTTGATTGATATGACTATTGTTCTTAGCGTCCTCAATTGCCTCTGGAACATATTCTATACCAACCACTTTTCTCGCCTTTCTTGCAACAAAATTAGCTATAGTTCCCGTCCCCGTATACAAGTCATATACAAGTTCATTGCCTGTCAAGCCTGCAAAATTACGAGCTACCGTATACAGATGAAGGGCTTGTTCCGTATTAGTCTGATAGAAACTCTTGGGACCTACTTTAAATTTTAAGTCTTCCATCTGTTCGTAAATATAGTCTCTCCCACTATACAATGTCAAATCCAAATCACCAAAAGTATCATTACCCTTCTGATTATCAACGTATAATAAAGACGTGATTTCCGGGAAGCGCAGCTTTATATGCTCCATCAAATCCAAAGCAATAGCTTCATCCCCTTCATTATCAAAGTGGAATTGAACCAATACCATCCATTCCTGAAGATTAGAATTTCTAATCATAATATCACGCAAAAGTCCTGTCTGTGCCTTGATATCATAAAAGGAAATATGATGGTCGATACTATAAGAATAAATCTCATTTCTTATAGTGTTGTGGAAATCATCCATCAATACGCATCTTTCTATAGGATAAATCTTATCAAACGCACCGTTTACATGAAAGCCTATCGCATTCATGTTATCATACACAGTACCACAAGCAATCTCTTCCCTAGTCAAATAGCGCTTATTAGAACATCCAAATTCCAATTTATTACGATATTCGAATATCTCTACGGATCCCAAAATTGGATTAAATTCAGGCAATTCAACTTTGCCAATACGTGACAACTGGTCATAAACCTGCTGTTGTTTTGCTTCCAATTGCTTTTCGTATGGTAATATCTGCCACTTACATCCTCCGCAAATGCCAAAATGAGGACATTTGGGTGAAGTTCTAACCTCACTCAATTCAACAAAACGCTCTACCCTACCTTCACAGTAATGATGTTTCTTCTTAACAATCTGTATGTCCACAACGTCACCCGGCACACAGAAAGGAACAAATACAACCATATCATCTATATGGGCAATACATTTCCCTTCTGCTGCAACAGATTCTATTTTAATCTTCTCAAACTTTGGTAAGGGTTTTGATCTTCTACTCATAATGCTTTTTTGGATAGATGCAAAGGTACAAAGAAATAGATGAATTACGCGTTAAGAGTACAATAATTCCAAAATAACTTTCAAAAAAATAGAGGTTGCCATCTTCATGACAACCTCTATATATCTTATAGAAATTCTATTTAATTACTTCTTAAAGAAGTCTTTAACGGCCTCATTAGGAACCATACGTTCATCAAACATGTAAGCACCAGTCTTCGGGCTTCTTACCATTTTGATAACTTTAGAATATGCACGACCATCCGTAGAACCTTCATGGAGGGTAGCGACCGCTTTCTTTGCCATATTATCTTAGCTGATTAAATGTTACTTAATTTCCTTATGAAGAGTCATCTTCTTCATGATAGGATTATACTTCATCAATTCAAGACGCTCAGGGGTATTCTTGCGATTCTTGGTTGTTACATAACGGCTTGTTCCGGGAAGGCCGCTATTTTTCATTTCAGTGCATTCAAGAACTACCTGAACTCTATTGCCTTTAGCTTTCTTTGCCATGATAATTATTCTCCTATAACTTTAATGTCTTTCCAGTCGCAGTATCCTTTAGATACAGCCATTTTCAAAGCAGAGTCCAAACCTACTTTATTAATGAGGCGAAGACCTGCAGCACTGATTTTAAGACTAATCCAACAATCCTCTTCTACATAGTAGAATTTTTTGCTGAAAAGGTTAACATCAAAGCTTCTCTTTGTACGATGCTTTGAGTGAGACACATTACAACCTAACTGTGCCTTCTTTCCTGTAATCTGACAAATCTTAGACATTGCTATCTTTTAATTTTGATTTCGTTTTTTGATACTTATTCCAAACAGGGTGCAAAATTACAAATATTTCGCGAATATCCAAAGTATTCGAGTAAAGAATCTATCCATTTAAGCTTTTTTATTTAATTTAGCTTTATTATCATAGTTTCCAACTCGCTCTCTGAGCAGTTTAATCTCTCGAAAACTCTTTATCAATATGTTCTTTACAGTAATCTAAGAAAAGGTGTAATGCCTTATTAGTTGCAATCGCTAAATTGATGTCTCTACCAAAATCATCTTCCAATTTGAATGTGCGTACATCATCCTTAGCACCATAACCAATCCAAATAGTACCTACAGGGATTTCCGGTGTACCACCACTAGGCCCCGCAATACCTGTTGCTGAAATTGCATAATTGCAGTCCAAGGCCTCACATGCACCTTTAACCATTTGGATGGCAACCTCTTCACAGACAGCAGTCTTTTCTTCCAACACATTAGAATCTACATGTAGAAGATTTATTTTCACCTCGTTGGTATAACTAATAATACCACCTTTAAAATAATTGCTTGCACCGGGTACGGCAATAATAGCCTCTGCAATTCGCCCTCCGGTACAACTTTCTGCCGTACAAAGGGTTTTGCCATTATCATATAAATACTGCTGTATCTCTTTACTTAAAACTTTGCTTTCTAATTCCATGGGTTAAATTCTATTTTACCTTTATTTATTTAAATGTTACTTTGGAGAAGGCAGGCTTGTCTATAGAGCAGAATTCCTTATCAAGATACTTGTAATAGCCTGTAATACCTATCATCGCAGCATTATCGGTCGTATAACTGAATTTAGGAATATAAATCGTCCAACCATATTTTTCAGCATGCTCACGGAATGCATTCCGCAATCCATTATTAGCACTTACACCACCTGCAACGGCAACATGTGTAATATGGGTTTCTTTAACTGCCATTCTCAGCTTCTTCATCAGAATATCTACAATTGTATATTCTAGACTGGCTGCAATATCTTCCTTGTGATTCTCAACGAAGTTAGGTTCTTCCTCAACCCATTTTCTCAAATTATACAAGAACGAAGTCTTTAAGCCGGAAAAGCTATAATCCATTCCCGGAATGTTAGGTTCAGCAAAACGATATGCATGAGGATTACCCTGCCTAGCCAACCTATCTATAATCGGTCCACCGGGATAACCTAATCCCATCACTTTAGAACACTTATCAATCGCCTCACCGGCAGCATCATCAATAGTCTGTCCCAATACTTCCATATCATTATAGGCATTTACTCTCACAATCTGTGAATTTCCGCCTGATACCAACAAGCACAAATATGGGTAAGGTGGCTGATTATGGTCATTCTCGTCTTCACGAATAAAATGAGCCAATACATGTCCTTGCAAGTGGTTTACATCAACCAATGGAATATTCAAGGAACGAGCGAGCCCCTTGGCGAAGCTCACTCCTACCAATAATGAGCCCATCAACCCCGGTCCTCTGGTAAACGCTATCGCATTCAACTGTTCTTTTTTGATACCAGCTCTGGCTATAGCTTGTTGAATAACAGGCACTACATTCTGCAAGTGTGCCCTAGAAGCCAGTTCCGGTACTACCCCACCGTATGCCTTATGCACCTCTTGCGATGCCGTGACATTACTAAGTAGAATATCATTTCGTAGAACAGCAGCCGACGTATCATCACAACTGCTTTCTATACCTAATATATATATATCCTTATCTGTCTCCATCTTTTTACCCTTAGTAAGTTAAGATCTCAACTCCATGCTCCGTCATTACGAAAGTATGCTCCCATTGAGCTGATGGCAACTCATCTCCTGTGATAACTTCCCAACCATATTCATCCTCAGCATCTATGAAAACTTTCCACGTTCCCATGTTAATCATTGGTTCAATCGTGAAGACCATACCGGGTACTAATAGCATTCCGGTTCCTTTATGCCCGTAATGTACCACATCAGGTTGCTCATGAAAGTCAAGTCCAACTCCATGACCGCAAAGATCTCTCACTACTCCATAATGATATTTCTCAGCATGTTTCTGGATAGCATGACCTATATCTCCGACAAAGCTATACGGTTTAGCTGCTTCAGCACCAATTTCCAAACATTCCTTGGCAACTCTTACCAATTGCTCTTTCTCCGGCGTTGTCTTACCTATGATAAACATTCGAGATGCGTCTGCATAATAGCCATCCAAGATAGTTGTCATATCCACATTGATAATATCGCCCTCTTGCAACACATCTGTCGTCTTCGGGATACCATGACAAACCACCTCATTGATACTTGTACAAACACTTTTGGGGTAGCCCTCATAATTCAGGCATGCAGGAATGGCATTGTGTTCTTTGCAATATGCCATACATATATCATCGATTTCTTGCGTATTCATTCCTGCATGAATCTGCTTTGCAACTTCATCCAGCACACCAGTATTGACAACACCGCTCTTACGAATACCTTCTATCTGTTCAGGAGTCTTTATCAACTCACGAGTTGGCACTTCCTTTCCTTTGTTTTCCCAATACATCACTTGCTTATCCAGTTCGGTAACAGGCTCACCGGGTATGCAATGCCATCGCTTTTTCCTTTTAAGCATCATCATTTCTAAATTTAAATCAGAGACAAAGGTAATAAAAAACTATCAATACCCTTTTATTAGTCCTCGTTATTTCATCCAAAATGTGATATATTTTTAATTTTGCAACGCATCGTATTTATATCCTCAGAGGCACATGCGGCACTTTACCTAACGAAGCATTGGTAAATGCAAGGATATGCTTATCACTAGTTCCACAGCATCCTCCAACGATGTTAACCAGTCTTTTGTCCATGAAATCCACTAGTTGTGAAGTTATCGTTTCTACTGCCTCTTCAAATATTCCTTGTCTATTAGGAGTTCCCGCACTAGGACACACACTGATATAGTAAGAAGTTTTTGTTGCTAATTCGTATAAAAACGGTGTCATACTTTGGGCTCGAAAACAATTCAAGCCGACAGAAAATATATTATACGAAGCCACCCCTTGCAAAAACTCTTGTAATGATTGGCCAGCCAAAATGCGCCCAGTACCCTCATCCAACGTAACACTTAACATCAATGGGATGCACTTACCAAAATTCTTCATCTCCACTTCTGCCGCCTCAATGGCTACTTTCACATTTTCTAAGTCTGTAATCGTCTCTATGAGAAGCAAGTCTACCCCGCCCTCCAATAATGCTCCTATCTGCTCTTGATAGGCATCTTGTAATTCATTAACAGAAATATGGTTGGACAAACCATAGCAAGAACTTCTTTTATTTGTAGGCCCTATACTCCCGGCAACAAACCTTGGGCTATCAGGTGCAGAAAAACGATCCGCACATTTACGTGCGATTCTAGCACCTGCTAAAGTCATATCACGACTTTTATCAGCTATCTGATAATCACTCTGTGAGATACATTGCGAATTAAATGTGTTCGTTGTTATTATATCGGTACCCACTTTCAGATATCGACAGTGAATATCTTCTATAATATCCGGACGCACTAAATTCAACACATCATAGTTACCTAACAACGAACACGACGTATCTGGCAATTCATGGTTTCTAAAATTACCCTCTTTGAGATTGTAGCTTTGAATCATGGTGCCCATAGCCCCATCCATTATTAAGACTCGTTGCTTTACAATCTCATGTATATCCATTTTAGAAACGTTTGATGGCTCTATCCATTTCTCGTCGGTCTTCCTTCTCTTTCAAAGTCTGCCGCTTGTCAAACTCCTTCTTTCCTTTAGCCAAAGCTATATTGACTTTCGCTCTGCCATGTTCATCTATGAACATCAAAGTAGGTACAATGGTATATCCCACTTGCTTTGTAGCCTCGGTCAATCTATATATTTCTCTTTTGTTGAGCAACAGCTTACGGTCGCGCTTGGCCTCATGGTTGCTATACGAGCCATAGAAATAAGTGCTTATATTCATTCCTTTGACCCACATTTCTCCATTATGAATATAGCAGAAAGCATCAACAAGCGATGCCTTGCCCAATCGTATTGACTTGATTTCTGTTCCTGTCAGTACGATTCCTGCCGTATAGGTCTCCATGAAAAAATATTCAAAGGAAGCCTTCTTATTTCGTATTTGTATGGAATTCTTTTTCTTAGAATCCTTATTATCGTTCCCCATTCTTTCGAATTATTCTTGTACTATCGTGGCAAAATTATCTATATGGTCATCTATATAAGCTGCTACCATGGCCGTAAATTGCTCTTCGTTTTCCACGAAAGCATCATCGAACTGGTCAAACTCATCAAATTGCTCAAACAAAGCCATAAATTCATCGTCTGTACAATCGGCTTCTAACTTCTCATGATACTTCTGATACAGTTTATGACTCTTATTTAAGATCCTATATAGGTCTACAATTCCCCATTCGCGAAATGCTTTAGCAGTCGGATTATGATACATGAAATTTCCATATCCATTATGAATCAATTGCACAAAACCGCCATCCATCACCTCCTCGTATAAATAATGGTAAGCAAGCAATGTGATTTGATCGCTATTCAGCTCCCCAATATTCTCTGCAGTTAACTCTCCTCCAATAACTTCACTGATCGCATTGACAAAAACAGATACAAATGTATCCATGCCGTTCTCGGCAGCTTCACGCAGCTTACTATCTTGTATTGTGACCTTTTTCATTCTTTATTATATGATTTATTTGCAAAGTTAAATAAAACTTCCGGTTTAGCATCCGCAATAACCATAGAATTTCATCACTGCTTGTTGGCAATAGTGGCTAGATTCCCATAAGCAAATGTTATTGCAAAGAATAGTGATTGACACTATAAAACATGTACGATTCTTTATTTCTATCAATATTGTTTATTTTACAAAGATACGATATATTGCAGGAAAAAGACATCTATTGCGGTCAATTTGTCATATAAGCCAATTGCTGCAGGGCCGGAACAACACTACTGAAAAGGCTTGTCAGACTTACTGAAAGGTTGTGGCAGCAATGCTGCGGAGCCTCTGCAATAAATCATTATCATCATTTTGGCATAACATTTGTAATAAAAACAAAGACAGGAAGAGTGCACTATGTACAAAAGAATCCTGTCCATAAAGATTTCACTATATAGACTTTAAGGTAAAAGGAGACAATTATATGACTAGTCAGTTTACACCAAGGGTATCAGAAATACTGGCATTCAGCCGCGAGGAAGCTTCTCGTTTGGCCAGTAGGTCAGTAGGACCTGAACACCTATTGCTAGGCATGTTGCGCGAAAAAGATAGTCCACTCATCAATATATTCCAACGCTTGCAAATCAGCATTCAGTCTATCAAGATTGAATTAGAGCAAAGGGTACGTGAAGAAGAGGTTGGAACGCCTATTATTACAAGCGAGTTGGTATTGGACGAGAAAGCCAGTAACATTCTTAAACTTGCTGTTTTAGAGGCACGTCTGCAACATACGCAAAATGTAGATGTACAGCATCTGCTGTTAGCAATTCTGCACGACCAAGTAAACAACGGTGCCAAAGAAGTATTGGAATTCTACAATATGAACTATGCCGAAACCTTGGAACTTCTTCAAACACAAAAGACTGGTACACCAAATGTAAGAAATGGAATCGGCCTTTCGGAGGATGAGGAAGAAGATGAAAGCGAGCGTACTTTATCATCTCATCATAAGCAGAATACCTCTACCATGCAGCAAAAGGCTTCGGGCGCAAAGACTCCCGTCTTGGATAATTTTTCCACCGACCTCACCCTAGCTGCAGCCGAAGGAAAGTTAGATCCGGTAGTCGGTAGAGAGACAGAAATTCAACGTGTCACAGAGATATTGTGCCGTCGTAAGAAGAACAATCCCATCCTCATCGGAGAACCCGGTGTGGGTAAGAGTGCTATCGTTGAAGGGCTAGCCCAACTCATCACGAACCGTCGCACAAGTCCGATGCTGTTTAATCGTCGTGTTGTCAGTCTTGATATGACAGCCATCGTAGCAGGCACGAAGTACAGAGGACAATTTGAAGAGCGCATACGTGCGCTGCTCAAAGAATTGGAGCAGAATCCCGACATCATCGTGTTTATTGACGAAATACACACACTCATTGGCGCAGGAAGTACTCCGGGAAGTATGGATGCCGCCAATATCATGAAACCGGCATTGGCTCGTGGTGTCATCCAATGTATCGGTGCGACTACTCTTGACGAGTATCGTAACAGCATAGAGAAGGACGGTGCGCTCGAAAGACGTTTCCAAAAAATACTTGTAGAGCCTACAAACGAAGAACAAACACTGCAGATTCTACAAAATATCAAGGATCGTTACGAACAGCATCATCAAGTAAACTATACAGAAGATGCGCTACAAGCGTGTGTCAAATTGACAGAACGATATATTACTGACAGATTTTTCCCAGACAAAGCCATTGATGCTCTCGACGAAGCAGGGGCTCGTATCCATCTGCAACATGCTGTAGTGCCACCTGAGATTACTGCCAAAGAAAAGGAAATTGCACTTATCAAGCAAAAGAAACAGAATGCAGTCAAGAATCAAAATTTCGAACTTGCTGCCAGCTATCGCGACAAACAGACCGAATTAGAGGCAGAGCTAGACAAACTAAATAACCAATGGGCTAGCGGAGAAAATGCCGATAGACAAACCGTTACGGAAACAGAGATTGCCGAAGTAGTGTCATTGATGACCGGCATCCCCGTTCAGAAGATGGCAGAAGCAGAAGGTATCAGGCTCAAGAATATGGGCGAAGAACTCAGAACAGCTGTCGTAGCTCAAGATTCTGCCATCAATAAGATGGTGAAAGCTATTCAACGAAACCGTGTGGGACTCAAAGAACCCAATCATCCGATTGGTGTTTTCATGTTCTTAGGTCCTACCGGAGTTGGCAAAACCTATCTAGCCAAGAAGTTAGCTGAATATATGTTCGGTTCTACCGATGCCCTTATCCGCATTGACATGAGCGAATACACTGAGAGTTTCAACGTTTCCAGACTCGTCGGTGCACCTCCGGGATATGTTGGCTATGAAGAAGGCGGCCAACTGACAGAGCAAGTTCGGCGTCATCCCTACTCCATCGTATTGCTTGACGAGATAGAGAAAGCACACGGCAATGTCTTCAATCTACTGCTTCAGGTACTAGACGAGGGACGATTGACCGATGGAAACGGTCGATTGGTAGATTTCCGTAATACGGTCATCATCATGACATCAAATGCCGGAACAAGGCAACTGAAAGAGTTTGGACGGGGAGTAGGTTTCAATGCCATGGGCACCAACAACCTGAGTGTTGACGAAAAGGATAAAGAGTATGCACGCTCTATCATCCAAAAGAGCTTAAGCAAGCAATTTGCCCCGGAATTCTTGAATCGTCTAGATGAGATTATCACCTTCGACCAGCTGGATCTTGATGCCATCAAAAAGATTATCAATATTGAGTTGAAAGGCTTGTATAGCAGAATAGAAGCTCTTGGCTATCACTTACAAATCACTGATAAAGCCAAAGAATTTGTTGCTACAAAAGGTTACGATGTACAGTTTGGAGCCCGCCCACTAAAAAGAGCTATACAAAACTACATTGAAGATGGTGTGTGCGAACGCATACTGAGCGGAGAACTACAACATGGTGATACGATAAGCGTAGGTAAAAATCCGAATAAAGAGGAACTTACATTTAAATAATACAAAATAAAAAACGAGGATATAGTAAACCGCTATATCCTCGTTTTTGCTTTTAGTTACACCAATAAAAAGGTAACCTGCATTACAAGACTTTATATCTGGCAAACTTCAATAGCAGTTGTTTCGTGCCAGTATTGGCAAATTCAACTGTAGCCTTGGTATTTTCACCTTCTCCTTCAATTTTTTGGACGACACCGACACCAAATCTCTGATGCTCGATTCGGCTTCCGACTTGCAAATTATGCGCCATAGGCTGAGTGTGTTCTACAGGCTGTTGCACCGTACGAACAGGACGAAACGAAGGAGTATAAGCCGAGCGTGGCTTCTCTATTGGTTCGATTTGTCTTTGAGGAACCACCCGACGAGGTGCTTCAGAAATACGTCCCATTCCCTCATCTATAACGATGAAACGGGGATCTATGTCACGCAAGAATCTGCTAGGAACATCTGTCTCCAACTTACCGTAACGCCATCGATTCTTGGCACATGTGAGAATGCAACGCTTCTCGGCACGAGTGATAGCAACATATAGTAATCGACGCTCTTCCTCCAGTTCTCTCAGACTGTTTGTAGACATCGGACTTGGAAAGATGTTTTCTTCTAATCCAACGATAAACACCGTAGGAAATTCCAATCCTTTAGCCGCATGCACCGTCATCAAGTTAACCTTACTTCCATCTTCAGTTTCTTTATCCTGATAGAGAGCCACCGTCTGTAAGAAGTCAGGCAGATATACTCGTTCCTCAAGCCCCTCTTCACGATTGCCTTCAACAAACTCCTGAAGTCCATTGAAGAATTCTGTTAGGTTCTCTTGTTTAGATAAATTTTCAGCATCTTTACTAGCATAAATATCTGCACTGATACCACTTTCCTTGACGATTTCCTCACCAAGCATCATTGCATCAACTGTATTTAATTTGGAAGTAAAACGTTCTATCATCTGTGAAAAGGCTTCCAACTTGGTAAATACAGACCGACTCAATTCCAAACCACACGCATTTGGTTGGGTAATAGCCGTCCACAAGCTCACTCCTGATTGCTGCGAAGCAGCGATAATTTTCTGTAATGTAGTGTTACCAATGCCCCTTGTTGGGTAGTTGATAATACGTTTAAAAGCCTCTTCATCATCATGATTGACTATCAACCGGAAATAAGCAATAATATCTTTAATTTCCTTCCGCTGATAGAAACTCATGCCTCCATAGATACGATAAGGTATATTGTATTTCAACAGTTCCTCTTCAAAACTTCGACTTTGTGAATTGGTACGATAAAGTATAGCAAACTCACTATACGCACATCTATCTTGCCGACGAATACGCATAATATCTTTACAGACTACAGCAGCCTCTTCCTTGTCGCTATATAGAGGTTTTAACAACAATTTCTCACCCGTATCATTTTCGCTAAATACATCTTTAGGAATTTGACGTTCATTGTGTTTAATCAAGCTATTGGCCGCTTGGACTATTCGTTGAGTAGATCTATAATTCTGTTCCAATTTGAAGAGTTTAGAATTAGGGTATATCTTATTGTATTCTAAGATGTTATCGATATTGGCTCCACGAAATCCATAAATGCTCTGCGCATCGTCTCCGACAACACAAACTCGCCTATTAGCTTGGGTCAACTGGAAGACAATACACTGTTGAACATAGTTGGTATCTTGATACTCATCGACTAAGACATACTGAAAACGGGTCGCGTATTTGGTACAGATATCGGGATGTTCAGCGAATAACCGATAGGTGATGACCAATAAATCGTCAAAATCCATGGCATTAGCCTGCAAACATCGCTGCTCGTAGATACTGAATATTCGACTAATTTCAGGCATACGTGCATCGCGGTCGCGCTCTATTAAAGTGCGATTTGCTGCATACTGTTGTGCCAATATCAGTTTATTCTTCGCCATGCTGATTCTAGCATGCACCGAACCCGGCTTATAGATTTTATCATCCAATCCTAATTCCTTGATAATCGCTTTGAATAAAGAACGCGAGTCGGTTTCATCATAGATTGTAAAATTGGAATGATAGCCTATAATATCAGATTCTATGCGCAGAATACGGGAAAATACGCTGTGAAAAGTACCCATATTGAGCCGCGAAGCCTGCTCTCTACCCACGATTTTAGCAATACGCTCCTTCATCTCATCGGCCGCCCTGTTGGTAAACGTGAGTGCCAAAATACTCCAAGGCTGGTAGCCTTGGCTAAGTAAGTATGCTATTTTATATGTCAGCACGCGTGTCTTACCGGAGCCGGCACCGGCAATGACAAGTTCTGGACCATCACAATATTCTACAGCATCACGCTGAGAAGGGTTTAATGCCGTTAAAAATTCATTTTCTATCATCATATTATCGAGAATACACACCACCGACTACAGTGCGTGGATTATAATCTTTACCCTCGGAAGGGAATGCCGGAATGAAACGCATGTTGTTCTCTATCTGTCGCTGACGCTTCCTCATATATTCACGAGGAGACTTACTGCTGAACTTACGGGGATTGGGTAATGTGGCAGCAATCAATGCACACTCGCCACGACTAAGGCCTATAGCAGTCTTTCCAAAATGATATTCCGCTACCGCATCGGCTCCATAGATACCATTGCCCATCTCTATAGAGTTCAAATAAACCTCCATAATTCTCTGTTTACTCCACATTAACTCAATGAGAGCGGTGAAATAAACTTCAAATCCTTTGCGAACCCAAGAGCGACCGGGCCATAGAAATACATTTTTAGCGGTTTGCTGACTGATTGTGCTAGCTCCCAACTTCCGCTTACCACCTTGTAGATTACGCCTTGCAGCCTTTTCTATAGCATCGTAATCAAAGCCATGGTGCAGCAAGAATCGCTGATCTTCACTAGCCATTACGGCAACAGGAAGATGCGGAGAAATCTTATCTAATGAAACCCAATGGTGGTGTAACTCTATGGAATCGCCATTCCCAACTTGTTGGAAACAGCGAATGAACATGAGAGGGGTAAAATATATTGGCAAGAAACGATAGACGACAACTGCCAATATTGTTGAAGCAAGAAAGGCTGCGATGCCCCAACGGATGACTTTCCAAATCAGACTCATTACAAATATATATTCAAAAACAAATAATCGATTGCTATTGACAATACGAAAAAGGTTACCACAAACCGAAATATGTGGCAACCTTTCCTTTTTATGTTATAGTATGTTTACTCTTATCAACTCTATATTAATGTGACAAGGTTCCGTTATTTGCAGACTGAACCATAGCTTGAGAAGCATACATATATACCTCTACACGACGATTTTGTTGACGTCCGCTTGCTGTTGAGTTATCTGCCACAGGTTCAGAACTACCCTTACCTGTTACATTCTGGAACTGATTAGCAGCTACACCACAACTCTTCAGGTAAGAGACAACACTGCTAGCACGATTATTACTCAATGGAATATTAATACCATCACTACCAGTAGAGTCGGTATGACCATAGATATCTACATAACAATCAGTATTGTTTTTCAGTACGGTAGAGAACTTTGCCAATTCATTTTTGGAAGTTTGATTCAGAGTTGCTTTGCCTGTTGCAAACAAGATACCGCTATCAAATGTAATCTTAACAGCCTTTAAGCCATTAGCATCGGTCACTTCTTCCACCTTAGCATTCTCTACTTGGGCTCTAGCTTCTTCTGCAACCTTATCCATGTGACGGCCAATGATTGCACCGGCACCTGAACCTACAGCACCGCCAATAGCTGCACCAACAGCTGTATTTCCTGCAATTTTACCAATGATAGCACCTAATACCGTACCACCACCGGCTCCAATCAGAGCTCCTGTACCTTGCTTAGTTGCACAACCAAATACTGTTAAAAGACACAAACTAAGTGTCATAACTTTCATTTTTCTCATAATCTCTTATCTTGTAAGTTATTTATATCATTATATTTCACAATGCAAAGATAGTAGTTTTTCGCTCAACCTCATGCGATAACCAACTTTTTTTCGTACTTTTGCGCTACAAATATAATTAGATATTTACATTAGAAAATAAGGGAAACACCTATTCGATAGTATAGTTTTCCCTAAAACATAATAAAACAAATAAACGATGGCGACAGAACTAAAAGATTTAACCAAACGCGCTGACAATTATAGTCAATGGTATAATGATTTGGTAATCAAGGCAGATTTGGCTGAACAAGCTCCAGTACGCGGTTGTATGATTATTAAACCATACGGATTTGCAATCTGGGAAAAAATGAAAGAGCAACTGGATAAGATGTTCAAAGAAACTGGTGCACAGAATGCTTATTTCCCACTTCTTATTCCTAAATCATTCCTATCGAAAGAAGCAGAACATGTAAAAGGTTTCGCTAAGGAGTGTGCGGTCGTCACCCATTATCGTCTAAAATCAAGCGAAGATGGTAGTAGCGTTGAAGTTGACCCTTCAGCTAGGTTGGACGAGGAGTTAATCATTCGTCCAACATCAGAGACTATCATTTGGAATACATATAGAAATTGGATTCACTCTTATCGCGATCTGCCTTTGATGTGTAATCAATGGTGCAACGTGATGCGCTGGGAAATGAGAACTCGTCCATTCCTCCGTACGAGTGAGTTCCTTTGGCAGGAAGGTCATACAGCCCACGCGACAAGAGAAGAAGCTGAAGAAGAAGCAAAGAAGATGCTCCATGTATATGCTGATTTTGCTGAGAATTGGATGGCTGTCCCTGTAATTCAGGGTGTAAAGAGCGAAACTGAAAGATTTGCGGGAGCACTAGATACCTACACTATCGAAGCAATGATGCAGGATGGTAAAGCTCTTCAAAGCGGAACAAGCCATTTCCTTGGGCAGAATTTCGCAAAAAGTTTTGATGTTACATTCTTGAATAAAGAAAACAAGCCGGAATATGTATGGGCCACTTCGTGGGGAGTTTCAACTCGTTTGATGGGTGCCCTCATCATGGTCCACTCTGATGACAATGGACTTGTGCTACCTCCAAAGCTTGCGCCGATTCAAGTTGTCATCATTCCTATTTCTAGAAATCAGGAACAATTGGCTGCCATTACAGAGAAATTAAATCCTGTTATCAGCCAACTTAAAGCATTAGGTGTTACCGTTAAGTTTGATGATGCAGACAACAAACGTCCCGGATTCAAATTTGCTGACTACGAACTAAAGGGTGTTCCGGTAAGACTTGTGATGGGTGGACGAGATCTAGAGAATAATACCATCGAAATCATGAGAAGAGATACACTTGACAAAGAGAATGTTTCTTTTGATGGTATCGTTGAACGTGTAACAAAATTGCTCGAAGATATTCAGTCAAACCTCTTGGAGAAAGCAAAGACTTATCGTGATAGTAGAATCACAGAGTGCGATGACTACGAGGTCTTCAAGGAAAAAGTTAAAGATGGTGGATTCTTCTTGTGCCACTGGGATGGAACAGAAGAGACTGAGGCTAAGATTAAAGAAGAGACACAAGCTACCATTCGATGCGTTCCATTTGCATTTGAACAAACGCCCGGAACAGACATGGTAAGTGGTAAACCGGCAAAATATCGAGTGATCATCGCAAGAAGTTACTAAATAAATAAAGGGATGTCAATTGACATCCCTTTATTTGTTTTATAAGATAATATCTTTATTTACCTTTGTAACTCTGCCATTCCAAATAGCCACCTCTTAGATTGACCACCTTAAAACCTTCTTTAGAAAGAAGATCTGCAGACATCATACTGCGCCTGCCACTTCTGCAATAAACATAACTCGTTTTACTTTTATCTAATTGTTTTTTTGCTTTTTCGATAAAATCAGACTGAGTAACATCTATATTCAGAGCTTTTTCAATATGTCCTTCGGCAAATTCTTCTGATGTTCTAACGTCTATTATTTGAGCATTCACATCTGATAGAGCCTTCTCGAAACTAACTGCATCCACCGTTACAATGGCATTTGCAGGGATATTCTTCTGTACGCAGGCGGCCCCTGTCAATCCCAAGAGAGCCGTCAACATCTTTATCAATTTACACTTCATATATTTTTCTATTTGATGATGCAAATATAAGAAATTAATATGATACTACAGCAGAAACAAGCAAAGTTACTTTCGCTCGTCATCATTCCTATAGCGATAGTGGAACTATCAATTTTATTCCAAAATTACGCCCCATATTAAATACTCCGCGTCTCCCAGTTACATTGTTGATAGCTACATATTTTAGGCGATTTAGATGATTCTGATAAGCGCGGTCAAACACATTGTTCAGTGTTAAGATTAAAGTGGCAACCTTTTTACCTTTCACTTTAAAATCTGTACCAGCCGATAAGTTCAGTAAAGTATACGAAGGTGTTGCCGTCTCTGTCTCATCTGCCGCATAAAATGATTTTGTCGGAGATTACACTCCATAGATACTGCTGCATAAGTATTATCCCAAACCTTTCCATCATTGATAAAAGTATAGTTCAATTCAGATGTCCATCGAGGTGCAGGAGTATAGGGTAAATACTTAGAATCCTTGGGTTGATGGGCTTGAACAGCATTAACATAGGAGAATGTATTCTCGAAATGCAACTTCCGAACAGGGTGGAAATCAATGCTAAACTCTCCGCCAAGAAGCCTTGCATTGCCTTGGGTGTACTGGTAAGTATCGTATCCTTCTGTCTTAACTCCATTTAATTTATGATTAAAAATAAAGTTGTCTATGAAGTTTGCAAACAAACTTAACTGGGTAGAAAGAATCTTTGAGGTATAATCAAGGCCTAAATCAATTTGCCAACTATACTCAGGATCCAATTCTTTGTTTCCAATCACGTACTGAATAGTTCCTTCATGAACACCATTAGAAGCCAGTTCACCCACTGTAGGAGTACGGAAACCACGCGCTAAATTCAATTTAATAGCAACATCACCTACCGAAGTAGCTCCTACACTTCCGGTTAAACCAGAGAAATTACGCGATATTTTCTCAAAAACATCACCAAGTTTAAAGCTATGCAGATTTCGATTATCATATCGTAGACCTGCGCTGATATTCCAATTATCTATCTTTAGTCCTACCGTAGCAAAGGCTCCAATATCAAAAAGAGTATAAGCTGGTATCAAAAAATCATCACCTTTATTCAACGAACGCTGATACATACCATTCGTACCAAAGTTCCATCGCTAGCCACCGAGTTGTGGTACCTCGTAATGTACATCATAGTTGATGGTATGAAGCATGAAATCCAATCCCGGAGTAGTTGGAGATTCCTCGAATTCCTGCCTTCTATTGTGCTGGTATCCCACAATGGATTTCAGAGAACCAGAGCCAAGATACACCGCAGGAGCATCATGAAATATTAACACTCCGGCCATCGCATCAGAACCATACATTAAGCTCGCCGGGCCCTTTCAATATCTCTACAGAAGATACGGTTTGCCCATCTATTTCGATACCATGTTCATCTCCCCATTGCTGTCCTTCCTGTCTTACTCCATCGTTAACTACAACTACACGATTGAAACCAAGTCCCCGAACCACAGGCTTAGATATTCCATTTCCAGTTGTAATCTCTGCAATACCGGACTGATGTGCCAAGGCATTGATGATATTACTAGACTGAGTCATCTGCAATTCACGCTGACTAACAAGCGTTACAGGAGTCGGCATCTCCTTCAATAATGTCTTACCAGTAATACCTGTCACAACAACTTCGTTGATCATAGCATTCGTTTCTTCCATCAAGAAATTTCTAACGTGGATAGTTGTAAGGTCTATATTTTCCACTATAACTCGATGTCCAATGTAAGTAACTTGTACTGTTAACTTACGTTGTGGCAGATTGTCAAATAAATAATATCCTTTTTCATTTGTGGTTGCTCCTATATTTAATTCCGGAAAGGTAACAACAACACCTGTCAACGGACTACCATCAATGGCATCCGACACTTGTCCTGAGAGGGTGGCTTTCCCTACTACAGGGGCAGCTACTGTCATCATGCAGATATAGGATAACAATAACACTAATAAATTCTTCTTCATAATGCATGTATACTTTTGTTTATAAAAACTATCATTTCAATAGATTACAAACCTAGGAGGAGCACACCTTGAAAAGAAAATTGTATAACCGGCAACTCTATTACTACATCTATCAATGCATTTTCCCAAATACTTATTGGTGGAAAATGCACTAAATAGGATAATCACTGCTGGTATAAATAAGAAACTATGAAATTGACAAAGTGCGCAAAAATCTAGATTTCTTGATTTCTTGCTTGAGAATCTAAATGACTTGCATGCTTGATATGATATAAACAAGCTGCACACTCCTTTTCTGTTGCAGGTAGAGAAGAATGCACATGAACAGAAGACATGACTAATATCGGTGCAAAAGCCACCAATAATAGCCACGCCTCTAGTATTCTTCTTCGTGCCCTAATCCTGATAGTGCACAAAGGTAGAGAATTATTGCTATCTTACAAAGTAATTCTATACAAAACCATTTCTCTATCCTCTAATCATGGTCAATAACATCTTAAATGGCTTAGCGGCATGAACAGCGTGTCGCGCCCCACAAGGAATAATAAAAGAGTCACCTTCTTTTATAATATGTAAACTATCTTCGACAGTCAATTCCATTTCCCCTTCAATTACTTGAATAAACGCATCATAGGGTGCAATATGTTCAGAAAGTCCTTGTCCTTCATCAAATGAGAACAATGTAATACTCCCCATATCATTATGAATCAGCTCTTTCGACACCACACCACCTTCCGTATATGCTATAAGGTCACCTACAATGAAAACTTTTCCTTTTTCTACCTTTGCCATAACTCTATCATTTATTGGTTTCTATACATCTAATCCAACAAATTAAATGCCATGAAGTAAAAAAGGAGAATGTAGTAACAAATGTTACCAACCTACACAAATAGGCATAAAAAAAGCTGCTTATAAAGCAGCTTTCGTAGTCGGTACGAGAATCGAACTCGTATGCCAAGATTGAGAATCTTGTATCCTAACCGTTAGATGAACCGACCGGTTTGCATTAAGAACGGCACTTGCGGAAGGAGGGGGATTCGAACCCCCGGTACGGAACCCGTACGTCAGTTTAGCAAACTGGTGGTTTCAGCCACTCACCCATCCTTCCAAAGATTGGTTTTAAACCGAACTTACCAAGCATTGTTCTTAAATGCGGTGCAAAGGTAATGCAAATATTCAATATCACCAAAATTATTCTATAGTTTTTTATTGACTATTTCATTCTTTCCACTTTCTTACCATATAAGTATATAGAGGCATCAATAAAATGAGCCCGGTAATCACCGAGCTCATTATTATATATGTATTTGCCTACGACAATATTAGTCAAGCCACTTCACATAGCAGAAGTCTTGACGATGTGGCAGCTTCTCATTTTTAGGATACATACGAACACAAGTACGGAATGCACCAGCGTCGCTAGGTTCAATAGTAGCTTCGAAAGTATAAAGATTACCTTCATGCCCTACCATCTTAAATTCGCGAACACTATAAATCTCATGTTCATCGTCACTTTGGCTATTCTTTAGAATAACGAGTTCCAATCCTACAGCATCATTTAGACCTTGTTCATCGATAACATATTTAATAGTCGTCTCAACGCCAGTCTCTCCTCCATTCTCTATAAACTGTGTGTCTTTAGATACAACATGAATTGAATCCCAGCGTTCTGCCACAGTTTCCTTCCATGCTGCGATTTCCTTAGCTAGTTGATATCCATTTGCCAGCAATTTCTTAGAGCGTTCTGCTTCCTTCTGATAGAACTTCTCATAGTAATCATCTAGCTGTCGCTTCATAGTATAATGAGGTGCAATGGTCGCAATGGAGTTCTTCACCACCTTCAACCAAGCTTCGCTATACCCCTTCTTATTCTTATTATAATAAAGAGGTATAATCTCATTCTCCAACAAGCTATAGATAGTTGCTGCATCCAACTGGTCCTGATAGCCTTGATTATCATAGGTACGTTTCTGTGGCAGAGCCCAACCAGCACCCTCACGATAACCTTCTACCCACCAGCCATCAAGCACAGAGAGGTTTACAACACCGTTCATCTCTGCCTTTTCACCAGATGTACCAGAAGCTTCAAGAGGGCGTGTCGGCGTATTCATCCAAATATCAACACCCGAAACAAGTCGACGAGCCAACTGCATATCATAATCTTCTAGGAAGATAATCTTACCGAGGAATTCCGGACGTTGGCTAATTTCAAAGATTTTCTTTATCAATCCTTGTCCAGCACCGTCTGCAGGGTGAGCCTTACCAGAGAAGAAGAATAGTACAGGATGCTCTGGATCATTTACAATTTTAGCCAATCTATCAAGGTCGGTGAACAACAAGTGAGCACGTTTATAAGTTGCGAAGCGACGACAGAAACCTATCATCAACGCATTAGGGTTAATGCGCTCCAATAATGACACCACTCTTGAAGGATCGCCTTGGTTCTTCAGCCAAGACTCTGTGAACTTTTCACGTATATAATCTACCAACTTTTTCTTCAAAGTCATACGTGTGTTCCATATCTCATCATTAGGAACATCGTTGATAGCATGCCAAATATTCTCATTACCCTGGTCGCTCATAAATGAGGCATCAAAGTATTTGTCGTATACCTTACGCCATTCTGTCGCTGTCCAAGTTGGAAGATGGACACCATTGGTTACATATCCGACATGATTCTCTTCTGGGAAATAACCATTCCAGATAGGAGCAAACATCTTTTGACTTACCCATCCATGCAACTTACTTACGCCATTAACCTCTTGGCAAGTGTTACATGCAAAGATAGACATGCAGAAACGCTCTTCATGGTTATCCGGATTCTCACGTCCCATACCAATAAACTCATCCCATGAAATACCTAGACGAGATGGATATCCGCCCATATATTTTCCAAATAAAGCCTCGTCAAAATAGTCATGCCCTGCAGGTACCGGTGTATGAACGGTATAAAGTGAAGAAGCACGAACCAACTCCATTGCTTGATTGAAGCTAAGTCCCTTGTCTACATAATCACACAAGCGCTGCAAATTACACAAAGCAGCATGACCTTCATTGCAATGATATACATCTTTCTTGATGCCAAGCTTCTTCAAAGCCAGCATACCACCAATACCCAAGAGAATTTCTTGCTTCAAACGGTTTTCCCAGTCACCACCATAGAGAGCATGTGTAATAGGCTTATCAAATTCAGAGTTCATCTCATTATCTGTATCCAAGAGATACAATTTGATACGTCCCACATTCATGCACCAAAGACTTGCATGGACTTGATAGTTCAAATAAGGTACATCAACAACCATCGGATTACCATCCTCATTATAGACACGCTCGATTGGAAGCGAATTAAAGTTCTGCGCTTCATACTTGGCAATCTGCTGACCGTCCATACTTAACGACTGAGTGAAGTAGCCATAACGATACAAGAAGCCCACGGCACACATATCGACATTACTATCCGAAGCTTCCTTCAGATAGTCACCAGCCAACATACCAAGACCGCCTGAATAAATTTTAACCACCTGATTGATGCCATACTCCATACTGAAGTACGCTACCGATGGGCGCTCTGCATTAGGTTTCACATCCATGTAAGCACGGAACTTTGCATAAATGTCTTTCACCTTCTTCATCGTAGCCTTGTCTTTCACAATCTGTTCCTTACGGTCGTAACTCAAACGTTCCAACAATAACACTGGATTATGACCCACTTCTTCATAAAGTTTTGCATCAAGACTCTTAAAGAGATCGCGTGCCTCATAATTCCAAGCCCACCACATATTCTGAGCAAGCTCATTTAGACACTGTAGCTGTTCTGGAAGCCTTGATTTAATAGTCAGCTCTTTCCACTGCGGAGCATTCGTATAATCAGCTTTAATTTTCATAAAATATTTTATTATAATAATTTTATACTATCTTTTATCTATTCTTTCGAGATGCCGCTTTTGACAAAGCTATATCATAAGCTACCTTATAATAAGCAATAAACTTATCCCAAAGCGCTCTCTTCGACAGGTTACTTGCATGCATACGAGCCTTTCTCACGGTCGCATCATCAAAAGAGGCATAAGTAACTATCGCATTCTTAATATCATCAGCCACCTCCGAATAATTATAATCGGTTCGGTGAATCACCTCTACTCCATCAATTAACTTACATGGTTTACCTTTTTCTGCATTTGCCCACAGGCCAAACCCAGCTAAATCTGTCGTGATACAAGGCACCTTAAAGGCTATCGACTCTAATGGCGTATATCCCCAAGGTTCATAATATGATGGGAATACCGAAAGATCATTACCAGACACTACATCATAATAAGGCATATTGACAATACCATCATCGCCATTCAGATAACAAGGTATAAAAATCAACTTCACCTTATCTTCTACCCTATTTTGTATATCAAGATATCTAGCCATTCCCAAGACACGATCTTCTTGAGAATTATGTAACCAGTGAGTCAGCATCGGTTCCGGTAACGGAGTATCGTATTTCTTGCCAGAGTCCAATCGTTCTTTCAGATCTTGACGTACATCTCCTACCCAGCCGGGCACCTCTATAAACGCTATGACATTCTTCTGAAGATTCGTATCAAATCGCAACCTATTCATAGCTTCGATGAAAACATCTATGCCTTTGTTTCTAAATTCATAGCGTCCACTCGTAGCTACAAGTAAAGTATCATCTCCCAAATCTGTTCCCAACAAAGCATTGGCAATTCTCAACATTTTGGTTCGAACCTCTTTACGCTTCTTCGTAAAGGCAGCACCCTTAGGAACAAAATTGTCTTCAAATCCATTAGGCAACACACAATCTACTGGTCTGTCCAGCAGTTCTCGACATTCGGCAGCAGTAATGTCACTCACAGTCGTAAAACAGTCTACATTCATGGCTGCTTGTTTCTCTACCGAATGTTTACTTTGCATATTCAATTCCGCAGCCATCTGATCACCCTGATATGCTGATAGATATTCATATAGAGGTTTGTTATTACCGGCTATACTGCGACCGATACTTGTTGCGTGGGTCGTGAAAATGGTACCAACCTGTGGCAGATGCTTCTGAACATATAAAAGGCCTAAACAAGTCATCCACTCGTTACCGTGATAAATCACTTGTGACTGTTCATTTAAATAGAAATGGTAGAAACTTTCCACTACTTTAGCAGCAGCATACGAGAACATTGATGCCTCATCGTAATCGCCATAAGCATGGAGACTATCCACTTGGAAGTCTTCCCACATTTGACTATATATATAATCCTTCTGCTGATAATATGGGGTAAAATCCACCAAGACGGCAACCGGACGACCGGGAATCATCCAGCGTCCAATACGAACGTGAAGCCCTTCTTGCCTAGCCTGTACAAGCCAATCGGCATAAATGGCATCATCTTCTTCAAAAAAAGGACTTTCTGTATCCTTCCAACAATCCGGGCCGATAAATATGAGTTGATCACCTAGCAGCGCTTGCAATGTTTTGGCACGCGTAGAAAGTACTGCGTATATACCACCAATTTTGTTACATACTTCCCAACTCGATTCAAATATATAATCGGGAAATCTTTTTTCTTTACTCATGATAAGTCTAATATCGCTTCAAATTTAATATAAATTATCTAATTTGACAACTTTGAATCCTAATATTTGATTAAACAGGCTCTTTTCTTGATGTAAACAATTATCTTTGCAATAATCAATTAGTTACACACGATGAAAAGAATATTTTCTATTTGGCTTTGTCTCACTTTTTCGCTCATCGTTTTTGCTCAAAGAGACAAGAACTTTCAAGGATATTTATACAATCAAGAATATCAAGTATATATATACATGAACTTCTATGATAACAATGTTTTGGTTAAAGATCAAGAGATTTTCGGAGAACTCCCCGGTTATCTCGGAGCGATAAGAGACACTAGAAAATGGCTAATTATCAGCGCAGATTTAGTTTCTCCAAACACTGCAAATCTAGAAATATCAAATGATTATGGAAGCGAAGATCTTACTGCAACGTTGTCAAAAAGTAAGGATGGCAACTATATATTAACCCAGAAAAGTGGCAGTAACATCAAGATTGTAGTCAATCGGAAATGGGTCAAGCTCCCGAAATCACTCACTTTCGTCCTCCAAGAGTCCCCGCTCACCCGGTAGTATTTCTCTCATTTGCGTGCAACTAATCAAGGAAAATGAAGAATTATCGTATAATGCGAAAACTATCTGATAATGAGTGAAAAATGGAGTTAAACAGGTCGTATCTTGTCCGTGATGATGAGGGAAGTCTTTGACTGAAGTTCAACAGGCAGAAGACAGGCGTACTTTGTCGTATCAAGTTGTTGCCCGAAGCCATCAGGATAATAGAGAAGTACAAGAGCGATGAAAGGGAAAGCCTATTGCCACAGATGAAATATGCCACCTATCAATCGTATCTTAAAGCATTGCGCCTAAGAGCAGGCATAGCCTTTCCCTTTACCACTCATACGGCAAGGCATACCTTTGCCACGCTCATTACCCTTGAACAAGGAGTACCGATAGAAACGGTAAGCAAGATGTTGGGGCATAGTAACGTGAGTATGACCGAGCGGTACGCAAAGGTTACGCCACAGAAGCTGTTTGTGGAGTTTGAGCGTTTCCTTTCTTTCACAGAGGATATGCAGATGAGCATTTAGCAATAGTAGCATTAAAACTAAAATCATGATGAGAAGTACATTCAAAACACTGTTTTATATCAACAGACAAAAGACTAAGGGAGGGTACATGTCTGTAGAAATATCAACAAGAGCATATTTACCTTTTGCTGACGCTCGACAAATCGGTTATAGGATAGTGTATGGGGATATTCGGAACGATGATGTTCACAAATCTCATGAAGATAGAACGTTTTGAGATCTATGTAATGAGACTGATGATACATGATGAGGATAGTCATTATTTCACTATCGCTCATTACACACGGACGGTTTCGGCGATGCTTACTAGACTCGTCTAACAGACGTTTTTGAGTTGAGGAGCAAAAAGCTTGCAGAATTCATCAAGAATACAGAATATTTCTATTAAATTTGTACTATTCATAGGAGTGGATATTTTTCGTTAATACTTTGATTATCAACTATAAAGATACGAAAAACATTCCACTCCTACAACTTTTTTGAAGAATTTCTTATACCGAACTCAGGTTATTTTATGAAGTTTAGTAAGAGAAGGCAGGCATTTATAATGCTCATGCCTTCTTATTTCGTAGGTACAACTACTTTCTTGACCTCAAAGTCAACCGATGAGTTGTTTGTATCGGAAAATCTTTTTCCATTAAAACGTCGAGTAATCATCTTGCCTGCACCAACGTCTATCTTATCATCAGCCTTTTCGTAAACGCCATTCCAACCTTTGTCCAGTGTACCCGATATCGGGAATTCTTTTTCTGTAGAAGCTCCTTTGAACCTTACATTTACGGCGTCAACAACCCATTGGTTCGGTAAGAACATAAGAATTTGTGAATGTGAGTGATGTCCACTCTCGCTCCACATGACATAGCGTCCATATTTTGCCATCGGCTCTTCGTTTCCTTTTAGCAACGCTTCATTTACTTTGGCATTGTTCATATTCTCTTTTATCTTCTCAATAGGTTCTGCCAAACGTATCAGCGCAATGGTGAAGTTACGCTCAAATCCGAAAGGTACATACTCATCGTCGTCTTCATCCCATACTCCGACTTTCGATTTGTCCTCTTTCATTCGATTTTCCTGTTCTTTGTCGTTCTCCTTACAATAGAGGAACGTCATGTGTGGAACGTTTTCGGTAGCATTCTGTCCCCATTCAAAGTCGGCTTTGGAAAGGTCGATCAGTTTTTCTATACCTTTGTATTTGGTTGGATCTTCTTCATTATCTGTCAAATACTTCTTGTATCCTTCCGCATGATTGATGGCTCTCATAGCAATAATAATAGTTTTGCCTGCTTTTACGGTGTATGGCATGCCACTTTTATCTTTGGGGAAACCAATCATATTGGAAACGCCAAATGCTTTCTGTCTATAATCGCAATTAGGCTTTTCAAAGTTGACTTTGTCTACGGCGTTGTACTGACATAGTGCCAAAGCCATATTCTCAAGACTTATGTCATGGTCGGTAGGGTTGTAGACGGAAATAAACTTGTCATCCGTGTATTCAGATTTATTGCCGTAAGGTGTCTCCACGAAGTCTCCAGCATAGTAAATGTCTTTTATAATCAGGTCTGCGCTTTCTGTCTCAGCGGTATTTTTCTTTTCTTCTGGTTCTCCGTTACGAGTACAGTTTGCGAAAAGCGCAATTGTTGCCAATGCGCATAGCATCATCTTCTTCATTTGTTTGTCTTCTTTATATTAATGATTGTTGTTTAATTATCCTTGTACGTCTCAACTCTTAATTCTTCTTGGTACGTGCATCGATGGAGTTAATCTTCCAGTATGCGGTCATGTCTAACGGCTTGCCCTTGCTGTCGCGTCTGCAGAGTGACGGCACACCTTTCGTGTAGTTCAGTGCAGAACTCATTTCAGCTACAAATCCCTTTCCGTTGGTACGACGAATCAGTGCACCTTGTAATTGCGAGGGATCGAGTGAAGGATTAGAAAAGTCACTACTTGTAAATATCCGGCTGCAGACACTTGCTGTTCCTCTGTCGTACCACCATACTTTTTCTTTCTTTTCTTCTGTTCCTTCCATTATGGGGCGTCCTGTTGCATCATATACAGTTACAGAGCTTGGACCTGTCAGCAAGTCCATTTTCTTATCTGTCGAAGGGCAAATAGTAAGGAAGTCGACAACCCAATTGTAATTCAGCTCAGCAACATAGAAGCCTCCCATACCAGTTGTGTTATATATCATGTGGTAGAATGCCGTTGGGTATTTTCTGTTCTTTTCCAGTTCTCTTTTCTTCTGCGGATCTGTCTCGTCATTAATTTTGTCCTGCTCGGTTCCATACAAATCATATAGGTGATACCAATTGGAGCGAGAGCGTGGCGATTCGTCAGGATAAAATCCGTTTTCGTCTTTGGTATGAGGTTTGGATACATCGCCATCAGGGAGCTTCACCAAAGCGATGCGCATACTCTGACTTGGTCCCGTAAATGGAAGTTCATCCCACACAACAAGGTCACGCATGTTTGGAATATCCTTGTTGTCAAAATTGTCGTTAGGGTCGCACATTCCGTTTTTCGGTTCATGTTGGTTGCACAACTCAAAGGTTTTGTCCTTTGGAAGTTTGCTGTAGTCGGGCAGAGCCTCCCAGCCATAGTAGCTTTTCTTTGCATCTTCTTCTGTAGTCTCATTCTCGGCAAGGAATTTCTTCTTGTGATCGCACGCATACTTCACTACGATGACACTGTCGCCAGGCTGTATGACATGTGGCTTTTTTGTCACAGGGTCGTTGGGGAAATACGACATGCCTCCAATGCCATAGTATCGCTTTGTGAAATCTCCATTACCGTCTTTTTGGAGTGAATATTGGATACTTGGGTCGACAACATGACAGGCAAGTGCCATATTCTCAAGTGATATTGGTTTATGGGTAGGATTGTATATCACCAGATAGTTGGCATCCTCGTATCTGCTATATTGGCTTTTGAAGCCGAAGGAAGACAAATCCTTATAAGTGCAGTAACCAATGTAAAAAACTTCTTTGAATATGAGGTGGTCTACTGTTGAATTAGCATCAGTTCTGTCTGGCATATCTCCATTTCTCTGGCATGCTGTGAATAGAGATGATAAAGCCATAAAGGCTAATATCAAGGTATAATTTATTTTTTTCATATCCTTGTTTTGTTTATTTGTTCTGATAATTTTTGTTGTTTATAATAATTGTATGAATTAGAGGAACCAGTTGCCAAAAGCGCCAAAGCCATGCGTCTTAACATTTTGGCTCGCTTCGTATGCTTGTTTTCCTGTTAATCCAATCTCTCTACCTAAGTAGAAATAATATGGCTCTGCTGGTGATACGTTTGTCGGATCGGAATCGAACCTATTGCAATACACCTTGATTGGTATATTAAAGCGTATAAGCTCTTTCCATTCAGGAACCTCAAGGGTCGTATTCTTCGATTGCCAGAAAGGGTTATAGAATGGTGCGCAGGCTTTTTCGCTCTTCATCCAATCCCAATATCCAGCATAGTCCAGCTCCTTGTTGGCAATGGTAGCCTTAGGAATATATGCCTTCTTTCCCTTTTGACATTTCATAACTCTTACGGAAAGATAGAAGTAAGGCAGTATGTATGAAGTACGGCTATATACTACCGACTCACCGGAAAAACCTTTTACCATGAAAGGCCATGTGTCTTTCTCTCCAGCCCCATATCGTGGATCTATTTCAGGTCTAAAGTTAGAGGTAAGCTCGTTAGCCTCATAGTAAAAGTTGATATGTCCTTTTAGTCCTACACAGTCCTTGTCATAGGAAACGCATGAATTAGCATCGGTGGCAGCAAGGGGTGGCAGCAACCTAATGTTGTAAAACTCGCGCATACCGTCAGCCATAGCATTCTGATGCCATGTGTCACGGTAGGCATATTCAAACAAATTCTTGGTTGCATTTTGTCTACGCATAAAGATATCGTGACCTAAACTTTCGTTCTTATCTACTCTTTCGAAATAAGGTGATACGACAGGATGCTCATCTACTTTGCCATCTTTCCCATTTTTGTCAGCTTCCCATGTACCTCTACAGTCTTCAATCTTGTATGGGTTACCTTTATCGTCTACGTCACTGATGGTAAAGAATATTTGATACTCATCAGAGTGCTTGTATATCTCATCGTTAAGCAACTTTCCATCTTTATCCAAGAAGTACAAGCATATACCCCAAAGGTTTTTATCTCCACCTATAAGGCGAATGTAAGGCTGCTGGGGAGTAGGCGTGCCTAACTTCTTTTCAAAAACAGTTTGAATACTCTTTTCCCATTCCACCTTTACAGTAGGAAACTTTTGTGAGTTGTTTTCTACTATGACAAATTCTTCTTGTCTCCATGGCGCTGCTGGGTAAACATAATTGCCATGAAATTTTTCATCTCCGTGTGAGTGTCCCTCTTTGAACATAACTAAGCAGCGAGCCCAGTTGTTGAAAGCGCCATCTTGGTCGGGATTGTTCATGGCATCACCAAAGGGAGCTTTTTTCTTCAAGCTGTCAACCATGGCATCCGCACCGCTGTGTGGTACTTCTTTGTGTTCAAGTGGGTTTTCGTTGTAATTGATGTTCATGTTACCAAAGATGAAATCATCACATGATGTACATAGCATCAATATAAGAATGAAACAAAAACTATATTTTTTCATTTTATTATTTTATGTAAATGTCTTGATTAGATAGTCCAGTATAATTGGCACTTTGCTAAATACTCTTACTCCTTTTAGCCGTGTATGTAAATTTTCCTTAGTTGGGAGATTGTGTCAGCCATGTGAGGAATGATGATGCGCAAATGCCTTCCTTTTAGCTGAGGTCTACATGACGAATATATTCTTACGATTCCTTGACAGCAAATATTGAGGATTGAAGAAATAACTCTTGATTTCATTGGTATCCATGTGCGGATAGAACTTTTTGAAATCTTCCACGAACTTCTCGTTTCCATCTTTCATGTCTGCAATGACACGGAATGTTAAAGGAATGTCAATGTCGTGATTGCTCCATTCTGATTTTATTTCATTAAAATTATAAAGTCCTCTACCTTCTCCATTTCCTAATGTTGGAATTTCAGAACAAGTCTTTGAGTCAGCATCTTTTTGGTTATCATTTCCATATTTGGGCCAAATCGCATTCTTTGATTTATCCATTTGTGATACGATGTTGCATAGGCTTATTTGCATAGCAAATTCGGTGTTGGCTTGGCTAAACTGTAGAACTCCCTTGAATCCCATTCTGTCCAAATTGTTTGGACCTATACCAATTCTCCTGCATTGGTGCAGCAATTCCACGAAATCGCCTTGTCTTTGTCTCAGTGCGTTTGTACCATCTGTTACAACGCCACCGTCACCGCTACCTTCTTGATATTCATATCCCAATTGTTTCTCAAATGGGTCGGTATCTCGGTATTTGTATGTAAACAACTTGTTAGCAAGTTCTGCCGCATGTGGCATGGTGAGTGTTTGAAAGAATTTAAAGCCATTTTCTGTCCATGTGGCTTGATTTCTTTTCAGCGTAGGGAATATATTTATCGCTTTGTCTATCAGCGTGCTGTCAAACGGCATGATATCTGATTTGTTCCCACTTTCAGGTGCAAGCAGTGCGCCGGTCGTGGTGATGTCACAAGGCTTTAGCTTGTCGCCCTCCATCTCAAAGGTAAGCTCTGGGTAGTATGTTGGTTTCTTGTCCAGCGTGTGTGGATAAAAACCCTGCTTACTGTTCTTGGATATGGTTTTACCATCTATAGTGTAGCTGTGTTCCAATACTTCGTTGCCAATGGTAAAGAAGTGTTGGTGTTGTACCAATGTAGAATTGTCGAGGTCTGGGTCTCCGTTTTTCTTGTAATAGAACTGTATGAACTCACCGTTTATTTGTTGGTGGTTGGCTCCATAATATGTAAGCTCAAGTCCGTAATAAACGTCATCTGACGCAACTACATCAAAATGGTCGCGCTGGCTGGTAATTTGCATTTGTCCATTGTCGCCCTTACTTATCTCAATTTGTTGCATGAGCGGATAGTCTGTCGGTTTATCCGTGTTCACGCTTATCATGTTGTACGAGTTTTGTTCGTATGTGTTGTCTATACTGTTGTCGGCACCAAAGTTTCCAACTTTTATGTTACCACCTTTGAACCCCATTCTAAGTACGGCACTTACTGCATATATCTGTGAGTGTCCCTTGCCATTGTACTCGATAGAAGCAGGAGGAGCTTTTACTACTTTTTTCAAGAAATCATCAACATCATTGGTAGAACATGCGGCAAGTATGCAGCAGCATCCTACAGCTAAAATAGTTGAACGCATTATTGTCTTATATTGTAACTTCATTTTCTTAAAATTTAATGATTGTGCGCAAAGAGTAGTTCATGCCACGTTCGTGCGCATAATATCTAAATCGGTCTGTATATTCCTTATATAATGTGTTGAGAATGTTGTCGCCTACCAACATTACCTTTATTTCCCTATTGCTTGTCAGCTTGAAGGCAACGTCTGCTGTGGTGCCAAGCAGGAAGTAAGGATCGGGCGATACTGCCACTAAATCCTTGTTGGGGTCGAAACGTTTCTGTTTTGTGACATAGTTGCCAGAGAGAGAGAACGATGCCTTTATCTTTTTCTCTGCACCGAAGACATGTTCGTAGTTGGCTGACAGTCCATACTTGTCTGATGGCATGAAAGGCAACCAGTCGTCTCGTGTTATGTTGCGTGCAAATATCCATTCGCCCTTTGCTACGATACTGAGTCCTTTAATGGGGTTCACCGTGGCTTCTATATCGCCACCATACAGTCTCACATCGTCCTGATCATACATAAACTTGGCATATTTTCCGCTTGGGCTGTTATGAAAACGATTAGCACCATAGCCGATATGGTCGTATATATAACTGTTAATGTGTTGGTAGAACATGCTTGGCTCTACAGATACCCATGTGTTGCGATACCTTGCGCCAAAGATGGACTTCCAACCACGCTCACTCTTTAGGTTTCTATTGCCCACTACCCAGTAAGAACCTTCTTGAAGTCCGATGGCATAAAGCTCGTTGATGTCTGGTGGACGCCACGACCAACCGATGTTTGCACGTATGTCCCAGTTGTCGTTAAACTGATAGTGAGTAGCAAAGCTCGAGGTGAAGTTGCTGTAAACCTTGAAGTCATCGTAATAGTCGTACTTGTTCAGCGTGGTGTAACCGCTCACGCTCATTACTCTAAAGTCGTAACGCAAGCCCAATTCGCATTGCAATTTTTCAAAGAAAGTAGCCTTTTGTAACAGGAAACCACCCATGGTGAGAGCGGCAAAGTTTGGTACAAAGGCAGGATTCTTGGTGCCTGGGAAGTTGTAGTTTATTTGGTATGTGTTTGCTACACCTGCAAAGGTGGACATTTTGTAAGGCTTCCATGAAGCACGATATGACAAGTCGCCCTTGTATGTTTTCAATATAAGGTCTTGCATCGGGATGACGCTCCACTCCTTTTTCATACGGTTCTCATACTCCTGTCGCAAATTTTCTTGGAACGACAAAGTCAAATCCAGCGATTGCTCTGGATTGATACGATATTTCACCTCACCTTTCAGCGTGAAGTGTTGTGATTGCTGGAAGGGTATGCCAATTTCATAACTGAATGGTTGCAATGACGACTCTGTTGGACGACCAATGCGGAATCGTTCTTGTAGTTGTGCCAAGTCGGATATTTGGCTGCCAAAATAGATACCAGAACGTTGGTAGAACAAACTTGTAAGCACGGTTGCCGTGATGCGCTTGTTCTCAAAACCACCCATGGCAGACATGCTGATGTTATTGTAGCCCGTGTTGTTCATGATGTATTCGGGCGTATGGTAATCACCACCACGAGTATAGTTGCCGTGCAGGCGCATACCGAAATTCTTCCAACCTGCTTCAATGCTTCCCGAACCGCTTATTCCTCGGGCATTGGTATCATAGCCGATGTTGGTAACTCCTTTCACGATAGGCTTGTTATGTCCATAGGGTAGGGGCGCATCGTTAAGCAATACCACACCACCCATGGCACCAAAACCGTAACGAATACATTCGGCACCCTTTACAACCTCTACCATGCTGGCACCTGTGTAGTCAATTTCTGGCGCATGGTCGTTACCCCAACTTTGACTCTCCAATTTCACACCGTTGTTCATCAATAGAATACGGCTACTGTGCATACCTTGAATAACAGGTTTAGCCACCGTACTACCGGCACTGATAGAGCTCACGCCAGGAATGGTCTCTAACATTTTTGCCAACGAGGTGGCACCACCTTTTTCAAGTATACTTTGATCCAAAGTCTTGGCTTGCTGCATGATGTCGGTGTGTCTCTTTTTAGATGTCACCGTTACACCACTTAACAGCTGAGCATCTTCCTTTAGTTTGATGTTCAGTGTGCGTGTTTGTGCTGACACATAGGAAGTGTAACTCTTATAGCCTACGAATGTGACAGTGACTGTCACATTCTTATCGGTGTTGCTTAACTTCATAATGCAGGTCCCCGACTCGTTGGTGACGTATGTCTTACCGTTGCTATCTTTTACAACGGCTCCTAATATGGGTTCGCCCGTTAGCGCATCTGTAACTTGAAGAGTCACGCTACCTTCCTCGGCTTTATCTGTGCTTGCGTTCGTGCCGTTGTGTGCCTTTGTGGCAGTGATGCTTAGAAACAGCATCGTCAGCATTAGCAAGCATCCCTTGAAAAGGGAGTCTCGAGCCGATAGAATCTTTTGCGTTCGTTGTTCTTTTTTCGACATTTTACTATCTTAATAATTGTTATTATACTAAAAAACTTTCGAGTTGCAAAGGTATTTCAACTTCTCGATACAGAAAAAGAATGTACATACCCAAAAATAGGTATTTTCTTATTGCTTCTTTTTACGGGCATAACTACTTTTAGTGAAAGCAGATGGTGTTGACGAGCTTGTTGGCTAAGTCGTGTTCCTCTTGTTTGGAATGTGGTCTGAGTGAATATTTCTTTGAAAACGCTTGTTATTCGGTAACAAAGTATTATCTTTGCAAACAGAATAACAAGCGTTCTTTGTTAGGCAGAAAACAGCGACACCAAGTAGTTCGCTCGTTTCCAAATTGTTACCTATTCAGTTTAACAAACAAGCTAACTTCTTTATTTCCAATTAGTTGTATTTTAGAAATCATCTTAGATTGCAAACATCCATATTTCGCAATGCAATAAAGGTTCATAAGATTTCCAACAAAACAAGTATTCAATTACTGCAATGGCTATACAGCAATCTTGCATAGTCCGTTCAATATTACAGCAAAGCCTTTTCAGCAACACTGAAAAGGCTTTGCAATGATGTACATATTATTTATGAAGAAAGCCTACTTGCGCTTCTTTAATTTCAATTCAGGGATTTTTACCTTATCTCCCAGTTTAACTTCCTTCACTCCATTAAGTACTTCTACGTAGCACTCCATATCCGGGCCTAGGTAAGTACGACTAATCGACTTTAGATTTTGTCCATTCTTGACGGTTACAACCTCTTTAATCCCAACAATTTGATAGGCACCTGTGCGCACTCTAGCATCTTTTTGAGCTAACGAAGCATATCCATTAGATGAAACCACAGGCTTTTCTGGGGCAACAACCTCTTTCACTTGTGGTTTTTCCTGAACAGGGGGAACTACTTTAATGGGTTCCACCATCTTTGAAGATGGCTGATGTTTTATTTCCATTGCAGTCTTCTTTTCTGCCCGAAGTTCTGTTACCAACTGCTTAATGAGAGCATCGCGTCGATTTAATTCACGCATCAAGAAATAACCACCAAAACAACATAGTAAGAAGAATAATCCACTCAATGCCGACAAGAGAATAATAGGGAGTTTAGAATTTCGCTGCTCAGAACGTTCTTCCTGTTCCTCTTCTATTTTCGTTTGCTCTACAAGTCTTTCACCGGAATCCTCTAACACTTTTTCTATCTCAGGTAGAGGTTCTTCTTGAGGCGCACTTTTCTCAGTTTCCTCTACAGGATTCGGGGATTCAACAACAGATTGTATAATAGGTTCTTCTACAACAGTCTGAGATTGTTCTTTTTGTAACACGACTGGTTCCGAAACTTTCTCTGGCTCGTCTTTAACTTCCTCCGACTCTACATAAGATAACATATCTGCATCTACTCCATCGTTTACTACGACAGTTTCAAACTGAGCGAATGGTCTATTGACCAATTCCTTGACACCAGACTCTGGCGAGAAAGAAAGTTTATCCCGTCCTTCTATGAGAATGCGTTCACCGGTATTAACATCCACACTCTCACGAGCACTCACATAAACAGTCTTAAAAGTACCAAGTCCTTTAACCTTGACTTGCTTATCATGACGTATACCATCGCCCAAAACCGCAAACATTTGCTCTACAAATGCCTGTGCCGCCTCTTTATCAAGGTTGAACTTCTGCTCCAAAGAACTATATAGTTCTGAAAGAAATACATTACTATTCATTGTCATTCCCTCCTTCTTTTAGTCTTTCTTTGATCTGCGCATTAGGCTTAAAGTTTAAAACCAACTTTGGAGGAACAAGCATTTTTTGCCCGGTAGAAGGATTAATAACGACTCTTTCCAGCCGTTTCTTTACCTCAAACGTACCAAATCCTGCTACAGAGACCGCCTCTTCTTCAATAAGAACATCTAACATCTTATCAACAACAGCTTTAACCATCTTTTGCGTATCGGCCTGTGTATAGCCGGTCTTTTGTGCTAATTCTGCAATGTATTCCTTATTATTCATCTACTTCTCCGTAAAGATCAAACTCATCACTATCTACAATTCGAACATAATAGAAATTTCCTACTCGCAACTTTCGGTTGGCAACAGGGATTAACACTTCCGGGTCTACCTCAGGAGAACTAAACTCCGACCGGCCAATATAATATTCGCCTTCCTTTCGGTCAATGATAACACGAAGCGTCTTGCCTACTTGTTGAGCGGTTAAGTCGGTACTGATTTCTTCTTGTAACTTCATCAAGCGATCCAAACGTTCCTGCTTTACATCTGTAGGAACATCATCGGCATAATGTTTGGCACCATAAGTGCCTTCCTCTTCTGAATACATGAATGCACCTAGACGTTCAAAACGCGCTTGTTTTACAAACTCTAATAGTTCTTCGAAATCTTCTTCCGTCTCACCGGGAAATCCCACCAATAAGGTTGTTCGCAGACATATACCGGGAACTTTCTCTCTGATTTGCCTTACCAAGTTTATTGTTTCTTCTTTCGAGACATGGCGATGCATAGCATCAAGCACGTGATTAGAGATATGTTGTAAGGCTATATCAAGATAATTACAAACGTTATCGTGTTCACGAATGACATCCAATAGTTCTAAGGGGAACTGATTGGGATATGCATAGTGCAAGCGTATCCATTTCACCCCCGGTATCTCTGCTATTGCAGAAATAAGCTCCGCAATATGACGCTTGCCATCAACGTCGACTCCATAATAGGTAAGTTCTTGGGCTATGATTTGGAATTCTTTTACACCGGAAGCAACAAGTTCTTTTACTTCTTGGATAATTTCTTCTTGCGGACGGCTTACATGCTTTCCTGTTATGAGTGGAATGGCACAGTAAGCACAATGCCTATCACATCCTTCTGATATTTTCACATACGCATAATGATGCGGTGTCGTGAGATGGCGACGACCATCGCAAGACGGTATATCGGCCTTACCCAAATCCTGAAGTAAAGTTTTATAGTTGAACTTCCCATAGAATCTGTCTACTTCAGGGAGTTCTTTCTCCAGTTCATCCTTATAGCGCTGACTCAAACAGCCCATCACAAAGAGTTTATTCAAGCGTCCTTCTTTCTTTGCTTCTATAAATCCTAAGATGGTATTGATGCTCTCCTCTTTGGCCGACTCGATAAAACCGCAAGTATTGATGACTGCTATTTCACCTTGTGGATGTTGACAATCGTGAACACAATGATAGCCATTGGCTTCAAATTGTTTCATCAGAAGCTCGCTATCAACGAGATTCTTAGAGCAACCCATTGTAACTATATCTATCTGATTCTTCTTCATTACACTTGGAGTATTAGAATTTACTGTTCTTCTCCAAACAGAGATTCAACAAATTCTGTACGATTAAAGTGCTGGAGGTCTTCAATCTTCTCTCCCAAACCGATATACTTAACAGGAACTTTCAACTGGTCTGAGATACCAATAACGACTCCTCCCTTTGCCGTTCCATCTAACTTAGTGATGGCGAGGCTTGTAATCTGGGTAACAGAAGAGAATTGCTTGGCTTGTTCAAAGGCATTCTGCCCCGTACTACCGTCCAATACCAACAGCACTTCATCGGGTGCTTCGGGAAGAACCTTCTTCATCACGTCCTTGATTTTCTTCAACTCGTTCATAAGACCCACCTTATTATGCAGACGCCCGGCCGTATCTATCAATACCACATCGGCATTATTAGCCTTTGCACTCTGAAGGGTATCAAAGGCTACAGATGCGGGGTCGGCACCCATTTGCTGCTTAACGACAGGTACACCAACCCTATCTCCCCATATTTGGATTTGCTCTACGGCTGCAGCCCTGAACGTATCGGCAGCTCCGAGATACACCTTCTTACCGGCTTGTTTGAACTGATGAGCCAACTTGCCAATAGTCGTTGTCTTTCCTACTCCATTGACCCCAACAACCAATATGACATAAGGCTTGTGCGTAACCGGTAAATCCCAGTCATCCCCATCAGCTTTATTATTTTCAGCCAACAATGAAGCTATCTCACTCTTTAGGATACCATTCAACTCGGAAGTAGACACGTATTTATCACGTGCCACTCGCTCTTCGATACGTTCGATTATCTTCAAAGTAGTATCAACACCAACATCAGAAGTGATTAATACTTCTTCCAGATTATCTAAAACGTCGTCATCGACCTTAGATTTTCCTGCCACGGCACGCGTAAGCTTGGAGAAAACGCTCTGTTTGGTTTTCTCTAGACCCTGTTCCAGCGTATCTTTCTTTTTCTTATTGAATAGACCAAAGATTCCCATACTATATATTTTTCTGCAAAGATACGATTTTTGACTGAATAATTACTGACTAAAATCAAAAAAGGGAACACGCCTATACGGCATATTCCCTTATTAATATGATTGTTACGGAGATATTAGTTGTTTACTGAACCTCCTACAATATCAAGTAACTCATTGGTGATAGCTTGTTGACGGCTCTTATTATACTGTAAATTCAATGTCTTGAGCAATTCGTCTGCATTGTCCGTTGCCGTCTGCATAGCAACCATACGAGCCGCATGTTCACTAGCTTGACTATCCAACAATGCTGTATACATCATCAAATTCAACTGCTTCGGAATCAAGACACCCAATACTGTTGCTAAATCCGGTTCTACAATATAATCATCATTCAACTTTGCAACATGCTCTTGGCTTTTCTTTTCAGACTCTTTCTTCTTACGTAGATACTCTTGAGCTTTAGCTGTAACCATGTTACTACTTAAATCTCTATCGTTTTCTGCGCCAATTGTCTCTGTAGACAAGTCTATTGGTAAAAAAACTTTATGCGTAAGAATCTGAGAACCGGCACTCTTAAAGTGATGATAAATCATATCTACCTTGTCTATTTCACCAGCTTGGTACAACCGGGCAAGCGTTGTAGCTATATTAGCACAGCCATTTGCTGAGGGTTTATCAGCAAGTTCTGTAAAATCACCGGCAACTTGAAGACCTAACTTTTGAGCCTTCTCAGCCACCTTACGCCCAATAGGATAAACTGTAATATCCGTAATTCCCTGAGCCTTATAATCGCTTACCACCTGCTGCATCATCTTGATGACATTAGCATTAAATCCACCACACAACGATGTATTGGAACTAAATACCACCAAAGCAACACGCTTCATATCAGCATGTACTCTGTCATATTCGCTTTGAGCATCGGGTAAGGAAACCAAAAAAGTCTTCAGAATGTGCTCTAACATCGTCTCGTAGGGCAGCATATTCTGAATAGCAACCTGCGCATGATGAAGTTTGCTAGACGCAACCATCTTCATAGCACTCGTAATCTTACGAGTGCTATTGACAGAAGCAATTCTGGTTTTTATCTCTTTTAATGAAGGCATAGACTATTATGCTTTATATTGTCCGGAGATATCAGCCATTACACTTTCTATAACCGAGGTATCCTCATCGGTCAATAGACCTTTGGCTAGTGATTCTATAGTCGTACCATGCTGAGCACGCAGCTTATCCAAGAAAGCATCTTGGCATTCACGCACCTTTTCTACAGGAACATCGTGCATCAATCCATGTACACCGCAATACAAAATCGCAATTTGTTCGCCTACAGGCATTGGACTATATTGAGGCTGGATAAGAAGTTGGTTATTCTTACGTCCTCTATCTAGCGTCATGGCTGTCACTGCATCCATATCGGAAGAAAATTTAGAGAAACTTTCCAACTCACGATATTGAGCCTGATCTATTTTCAAAGTACCAGCCACTTTCTTCATACTCTTGATTTGAGCACTACCACCTACACGAGATACCGAGATACCAACGTTGATAGCAGGACGGAAACCTTGGTTGAAAAGGTTGGACTCCAAATATATCTGACCATCGGTAATAGAAATCACATTGGTAGGGATATAAGCCGACACATCACCCGCCTGTGTCTCAATGATTGGCAAAGCTGTCAACGAGCCACCTCCTTTGACATGCCCTTTCATACTTTCAGGAAGGTCGTTCATCTGCTCTGCGATTTCTTGCTGATCATTGATACGTGCGGCACGCTCCAATAAACGTGAGTGCAAGTAGAATACATCACCGGGGTATGCTTCACGACCAGAAGGACGACGGAGAATCAATGAGACCTCACGATAAGCCACTGCCTGTTTTGACAAATCATCATATACCACCAATGCAGAATGTCCCCTATCGCGGAAATATTCTCCTATAGCAGCACCAGCAAACGGTGCATAATATTGCATAGCGGCGGGATCGGCAGCCGTAGCACTCACTATAATAGAATAAGGCAAGGCACCATGCTCTTTTAAGGTCTGCACTAAGTTAGCTACAGTAGACGCTTTTTGCCCAATAGCTACATAGATACAATATACAGGTTTGCCTGCATCATAGAAACTCTTCTGATTGATAATCGTATCAACAGCAATAGCAGTCTTACCGGTTTGGCGGTCTCCAATAATCAACTCACGCTGTCCACGGCCTATAGGAATCATGGAATCAACCGCCTTCAATCCTGTCTGCAATGGTTCTTTTACCGGTTGACGATATATCACACCGGGAGCTTTGCGGTCAAGAGGCATCTCAAAAGCATCTGTTAAGTCAATGTCGCCATTGCCATCAATAGCTTCTCCCAATGGATTAATGACGCGACCTAACATGTTATCATTCACGCGAATGGATGCAATACGGTGTGTGCGCTTGACAACTTGGCCTTCCTTGATGCCTGATGTAGGACCTAAGAGAATACAACCAACGTTATCTTCCTCCAAGTTCATCACAATAGCCATTGTTCCATTCTCAAACTCTAGGAGCTCATTAGCTTCTGCGTTGCGCAATCCATAGATGCGTGCAACACCATCACTAACGGTAAGAACAGTACCAACTTCATCAAATTGACCATTGCTATTGATGTCCTGAAGCTGTTGTAAAAGAACAGCCGACACTTCGCTTGGTTTTATTTTATCTGACATTATTAATCTCCTTAATTATAATCTAAGATTAAGTGTATTAAAATATAAACACTTGAATCCTATTGTTTCAACTGCGACAATATCGAACTGAGCCGTGTCTTGACACTGGCATCCATACGATAAGTGTCATATTCAAGAATGAATCCACCGATAATTTCGGGATTCACCTCTGTATTGAATTCCACAGTTCCGAGAGTTCTACTCTCTACCAACAGTCTCATCTTCTGCTCTACGGCAGGAGCTACGACTGTAGCAGTAGACAACTTTCCACAAGTGATATTCTTTTGTTTCCTATATAAAGTAATATATGAAGCAGCCATGAATTGCAAGGCCTTCTCCCTGCCCTCTTTTAAAATGAGTCGAATAAACGATTGAGTAGCTTCTGTAACATTCGTTCCACAAGCTGTGACAAGCAATTGTTCCTTCTTATCCTTTGAGAGCATAGGATTATCTATCGTCGAACGCAACTCTGACACCTGAAGATAACAGTCATACAGCAACTGCATCTCTTGGTAAACGAGAGTTTCAACAGATATATTCGTGGCATATTTCAGGAAAGCACGAGCATATCTTACCGATATTACACCTAGTTCCATAAATACTATTCTTTCCCTTTATTCACAGAAATATCACCCATCAACTTATCAATCAATTCCATCTGCTGATCACCTGTAGACAATTTTTCGCGCAAAATCTTCTCCGCAATCTTCACAGAAAGCTCTGCAACTTGTGAACGTATCTCACGGATTGCATTCTGTTTTTCTGCCTCTATCTGCACTTTTGCATCATTCAGCAGCCGTGTACTCTCTTCTCTAGCCTTTTCTTGAGCTTTTTCAACGATTGTATCACGTGTGTTACCAGCTTCCTTTAAGATAATTGCTTGTTTCTCTCGCGCTTCTTGCAGAATGGATTCACCCTCCTGTTTGATATTCAATAAGCGCTCAGAAGCCTCATGTGCTTTGCGTAAACTCTCGTCAATATAATTCTTACGACCATTCACCATCTTAATAATAAGGGGGAATGCGACAAGTGCAAGCACAACAAAGACAACCAAAAAGGCCAAGAACATCCAAAACAGGAGTCCTAAATCAGGAGTTAATATTGATGGTAAATTATCCATTCTTTAATTATTACTTGATAAGGAATGAGCAAGCTGCAATGGCAAACAGAGCACAACCCTCAACAAATGCAGCTGTCAAAATCATGCCAGAAGTAATCTTTCCGTTAGCTTCAGGCTGGCGAGCGATAGCATCCATAGCACTACCACCAATCTTACCAATACCTAAACCGGCACCAATTGTAGCGAGTCCTGCACCTACTGCACAACCCATCTGTGCCAAACCTTCTGCTGCTAATAATGTTGTAATCATCATAATTTTATGTTTTAATTTAATGTTAATATGTTCTTTTCTTCTAAATTCTGCTCTTCTATTCTGCAGGATGATGTTCAGGATGAGCCAACCCGATGAATACTGCACTCAACATGGTAAAGACATATGCCTGAATAAATGCCACCAAAACCTCCAAAAGGTTCATAAAGAGTAACATGATAATACTGAAAATATTCAGACCTATACCATAGCCCACCCCCATAGACCATCCTAAGAAGATAACACAAGTGAAGCTTAATATCACAGCATGCCCTGCCATCATATTGGCAAAGAGACGAATCATCAAAGCAAATGGTTTAGTGAAGACACCAAATAACTCAATAACCGGCATCAATGGCACCGGTGCTTTGAGGAAGATTGGCACATTAGGCCAAAATATATCTTTCCAATATTCCCTGCTTCCAAACACATTGATAGCTATCATTGTGCAAAGAGCCAAGAACAATGTAATGTTAATATTACCGGTAATATTGGTTCCACCGGGGAAAATTGGCAACAACCCTATAATATTACACAGAAATATAAAGAAGAATATGGTCAACAAATAAGGTGCATATTGTTTACAATGTGCTTCACCTACCGCTGGTTTTATAACATCGTCATGGATATACATCACTAACATTTCTATGAAACCAATAAATCCTTTCGGAGCATCCGACTTCACATCGACTTTCTTGTAATACTGCATACAAGCGATGAAAACGCCCAATAAAATAAAGACAACGATCCAAATCTGAGCAACAACCTTTGTTATACTCAAATCAAGCGGACGTACCGTCTCCCCATTAGGCAACTTTTCATAAATCTTTCCATGATGTGTCTCATCAAAATAAAATGGACTCGGCAGACTCTTGGCAGTACAGAAAGTCCACTCACCAGTAGCCGCACTCCTTACAATAATCGGCAATTGGAATCCAATATGCTTACCTTTATATGTTACTATATGCCATTCATACGAATCAGACAAGTGCTCCAACACGATGGTTGGTATGTCCAATTTCTCGCCTTTTTGCTCATTGGCAAGAACATTCAATGGTATTAGCATGATAGCCAACAACAAAAGGATATTCTTTATTTGTCTCATTTCTTGTTTCTTAATCTCATTTCTCTTAATACTTACCCACGCATGACCTTTCTAAAAAAGATAGTATGATGCGTCATCAGTACAAAATAATATATCATGAATACCAATAGGAAGGCTAGCATGTTATCACTATCTGTCGCCAAATAGTAAATAAACATGAACGCTAAAGCTGCTAGCATCCTAAAACCGGAAACACCTATGAAAAATGTAGGTAAACTTTCGGGAGCACGAAGAGCTACACGGCGCCAGATCAGAGCATCAACCACCTCTACAACAAAAGAGAATATCACACTGTAAAGTATAGGATATAATATCTCATCCAGCATGGACAACTGCATGACAAGCAATCCTAGTAATGATAATCCTATTATAAAGAAGGTACTCTGTCGTATATATCGGTGGCAAAGTTTTCCTACATTCATCATCTATATTTTCTTATATATAAGCTACTTACAGCTCTACACAAAGACTTACCATATTCTTTTGTACCTCTACAAAGCCCCCATGGACAACAAACTCTTGTTTTGTTCCATCAGATAATTGATACATAACAGTTCCATCCTCTAGCGAAGAGATGATTGGTGCATGCGAGGTGAGTATCTCAAAAGAGCCAAGTGTTCCCGGAACAGTGATGCTTTCCACATCACCGTCGAACATAATCTTTTCCGGAGAAACTATCTTTAACTTCAACATATCCTACTGAATATTAAGCTTGGGCAGCTGCTAACAGCTTCTTAGCCTTCTCTTTTGCATCCTCAATAGTACCCACATTCAAGAAAGCTTGTTCTGGTAAATCATCGACTTCTCCATCAAGGATAGCATTAAATCCTTTGATGGTCTCCTCGATAGGAACCATTACACCTTTCAAACCTGTGAATTGCTCTGCCACAGCAAACGGTTGAGAGAGGAAACGCTGTACACGACGTGCGCGGTTCACAGTCAGTTTGTCCTCGTCAGACAATTCATCCATACCCAAGATTGCTATAATATCTTGCAATTCATTGTAACGTTGCAAAAGTTGTTTTACACGTTGTGCGCAATCATAATGCTCTTTTCCCACAATCAGTGGATCCAAAATACGAGATGTACTACCCAATGGATCTACCGCAGGATAGATACCTAACTCTGCAATCTTACGCGAAAGTTCGGTTGTTGCATCCAAGTGAGTAAACGTAGTAGCAGGAGCAGGGTCGGTCAAGTCGTCTGCTGGTACATACACAGCCTGCACAGATGTAATAGAGCCACGCTTTGTTGAGGTAATGCGCTCTTGCATAGCACCCATTTCAGAAGCCAATGTAGGCTGATAACCTACAGCAGACGGCATACGTCCCAACAAAGCAGAAACTTCAGAACCAGCCTGTGTGAAACGGAAGATATTATCAATAAAGAACATAATATCGGCCGCCTCGCCACCCTTACCACCATGATCACGGAATTCTTCTGCAACAGTTAGTCCCGACAAAGCCACACTTGCACGTGCTCCGGGTGGTTCATTCATCTGACCATAAACAAGGGTCGCTTGAGATTTACTCAACTCCTCTTTATCGACAAGCGACAAATCCCATTTTCCTTCATCCATTGCTTTGCGGAACTTCTCTCCATATCTGATAACACCAGATTCCAACATATCGCGAATCAAGTCGTTCCCTTCACGTGTACGTTCACCTACACCTGCAAAGACAGAATAGCCGTTATGTCCCTTTGCAATGTTATTGATAAGCTCCATGATAAGCACAGTCTTTCCGACACCGGCACCTCCAAAAAGTCCAATCTTACCACCTTTCATATAAGGTTCCAACAAATCTATCACTTTAATGCCAGTTGCAAGCATCTCTTTATGGGTAGACAACTCATCGAAAGTTGGTGCCTCACGATGAATAGGATAAGCACCATCCATCTGGAGTTCTTCCATACCATCAATCGGTTTGCCTATCACATTCATCATTCGCCCCTTGATTTGTTCACCTGCCGGCATCACAATTGGTTTACCAGTAGGTACAACTTCTAAGTCACGTTGCAAACCATCGGTATTATCCATGGCCACACAGCGAACCGTGTCTTCACCAATATGTTGTTGCACCTCTATAACGAGGTCACTTCCATCGGGACGTTTAACTTTCAAAGCATCGTAAATCTTTGGCAGAACTTGCTCGGCATCCTGACCTTGTGTATCAAAATACACGTCAATCACAGGACCGATAATCTGAGAAATACGACCATTAATTTGTGACATAACTAATATCTTTAAATTTTGTTTTCTCTACTTGTAATTAGCACAAAAGTAATTAAAAACAGATAGAAACCGTAACTTAACTCAGAGTTTTAATCTTTTTTTAACACCTTTTAGACTGCCTAGCGGATTACAAACATTCTATATAGACAGTTCGTCTAATACCTTTATCAATTTTCTATCAAAAGGTTTATCACTACGAATCGCTTCACTCAGTGGCACATATACCACCTCGTTGTTTCTTACTCCCACCATAATATTTCTCTGTCCTTGCATAATAGCTTCAATTGCACCTACGCCGGTTCGACTAGCAAGGATTCTATCGCGAGCCGTCGGACGTCCGCCACGCTGCAAATGACCCAAGATTGAAACACGAACATCGTATTCAGGAAACTCATTACGAACACGGTCGGCATAGTAAAGAGCACCACATTTAGGGCTTTCCGATACAATTACGATACAACTCTTCTTACTTTTACGGATACCTCGCTCCATAAACTGCGCCAACTGGTCAACATCAGTAGAGTCTTCCGGAATAATGGCAGCTTCAGCCCCACTGGCAATAGCACTGTTCTGAGCCAAGAATCCGGCATCACGCCCCATAACTTCGACAAAGAAAATACGCTCATGACTCTGCGCCGTATCTCTGATACGGTCGACACAATCCACAATCGTGTTCATCGTCGTATCATAACCTATCGTATTGTCAGTACCATACAAATCGTTATCTATAGTTCCCGGCAGTCCGATACAGCACACATCGAAATCTTTGGCAAAATTCATAGCCCCCGTAAGCGAACCATTACCACCAATAACAATCAAGGCATCAATTTCTTCTTTTACCAAATTGTCATACGCCTTTTGCCTACCTTCTTCCGTCATAAAAGCCGATGAGCGAGCCGTTTTCAGTATCGTACCTCCCGTGCCAATGATTCCGCTGACGTTCTCTGTCGTAAAAGGCTTTATCAACCCATTAATCAAGCCATCGTACCCACGATATATTGCCTTGATGTTAAAGCCATTATAGATACCAGCCCTAGAGACTGCCCTGATAGCAGCATTCATTCCGGGAGCGTCACCTCCAGATGTCAAGATTCCAATTGTCTTTATTTTTGTCATTATATATTTATTTTATTAATATCACAGTTGAACTATTAAGACCAACAATCCTATAATCCCACCCAGTAAAGCCTTCCATCCTATATTGCGGAAAAACCATCCTGCATGCATACGTTCCATTTTCAAAAGTGCCATTCCACTCATACTGGCCGTCGCCAATATATTTCCACCAGCCATCACTGCATACGCCACTACTTTATAATAGGCATCATTAGCAACGCCATTGGGCTTCATTACTACAAAGTTCATCGCTGTGGCAAAATTATCAAGCAGCGAGCTGATTGCAGCCACAAGAATACCTAATAAAGTTATATTCGTTGTTGCCATCCCTAATTGCGCCCACAACCAAGCAAAAGCTCCAGTTTCTTTCACTACACTCACCGCCAACATAATCCCCATCACATACAACATCATTTGGATTACACCATATTGGAGCACACGCGGCGTTCTGCGTTGCGACATCATGTTGGCGTTAAAAAGACGCCGGTTAAACACTTCGTTTACTATCCATAATATAGACAAAACACACAAGGCACCCAAAAATGGACTTAATTTCGTTATATTATGGAACGTAGGGATAAACCACAATCCGCCAATTCCCACAAACAGCATGACAAGACGCTGTCCAACCGTCAGATTGGTATCATCTCCTCTGTACGGCATCACCACCCATTCAGTATCCACTCTCTCAGGCAGCGCACGACCGATGAGCCATGTCGGAATCCCCCAAGCCAGCAAACAAGGGACAAACAAAGCCATAGAGAAATCTGTAGCCGTCACCTTTCCCATATTCCACAACACCAATCCTTCGGGATTACCGATAACAGTCAATGCACCACCTGTATTGGCCGATAGCACGATAACGCTTCCAAAAAGCATGCGCAACCGCCTGCTTGGAATCACTTTATGCATAACTGTCAACATCATGACCGTCGTTGTGATATTATCAAGATTGGCTGAAATTAAAAAAGTAACAACGGCCAGCGTCCACAACATGCGACGACTGCTCCGCGTCTTCAGCAATTGCGAGATAAAATCAAAGCATCCGTTATTATCAAGAATTTCGACAATAGTCATCGTAGCCAGCAAAAACAAGACTATTTCAGCGGCTTCGCCAACATATTTAAGGAATATATTTTGAGCTATATACTGCTTTACGGCTATGCTAGTAGCAACTGCTCCATTCAAGAAGTTAGTATAGTCACCATGGTGCTGACTCATAACGAAGTCCGTTCCATAGCAAATATAAAGCACCCAACCTAGAGTGCCTGCGAATATCGCAACGGCAGCCTTATTTACATTTGTAATTGCCTCTGTCGCTATCAATATAAAGCTGATTAACAATATGCCAACAATAATCAGAGTCATAAAACAGAATTTGCAAGGCAAAGTTAACAATTATTTCTGCACATACAAGTTTTATATCGACTTTTTTATCATTAACGTGTTAATTATCAAATTATAATTTGACCAGGTAAAAAGGGAAACGAACGTCATCATCACACCAAATTAAATTACTACAAAGGATTCTCAACATATTTGCCGACATTTTACAACAATACTGCATAGAGCATTCAGCAAAACTGCCTACGCTGTGCAACGAGAGGTATTTGAATCTATTAACCCAATATTTTATATTAAAGAAAGTTAATACAAAGGTATTTCAATTCTCAACAAACACTTTGTAATGATTTAATTACTACCTTTGCACTCAATTTTGGTGAAAAGCTTAAAAAAGCAATTACACCATATTATATTAATAACATAAAGTCCAACTTTATTAATTACAAACAATTATTTTTTATGTCAAACTTACAGAACGTACAACCATTGGACAACTTCAACTGGGAAGAATTTGAAAATGGTTCAAACGTAAACGTCAACAAGCAAGATCTTGAGAAGGCTTATGATGAAACTTTGAACAAGATTGCAGAACATCAGGTCGTAGAGGGAACTGTAATCTCTATCGACAAGAAGGAAGTTATTGTTAACATCGGCTATAAGAGCGATGGTATCATTCCTGCATCAGAATTCCGTTACAACCCCGAACTCAAAGTAGGCGACAAAGTTGAGGTTTACGTAGAGAATCAAGAAGACAAGAAAGGTCAGTTGGTTCTTTCTCACAAGAAGGCTCGTTTGAACAAGAGCTGGGATCAAATTAACGCAGCTCTCGAAAACGAAGAGGTTATCCAAGGTTACATCAAGTGCCGCACTAAGGGTGGTATGATTGTTGATGTATTCGGCATCGAAGCATTCTTGCCCGGTAGCCAGATTGACGTTCATCCTATACGCGACTACGATGTATTCGTAGGCAAGACCATGGAATTCAAGGTTGTTAAGATTAACCAAGAGTTCCGCAATGTAGTTGTTTCTCACAAGGCTCTTATTGAGGCTGAGTTGGAGGCACAAAAGAAAGAAATTATCTCTAAGCTCGAAAAAGGTCAGGTACTTGAAGGTACTGTTAAGAACATCACCTCTTACGGTGTATTCGTTGACCTTGGCGGCGTAGACGGATTGATTCACATCACAGACCTTTCTTGGGGGCGTGTCAGCGATCCTCATGAGGTTGTTGCTCTTGACCAGAAGATTAACGTTGTTATCATCGACTTCGATGAAGACAAGAAGCGTATTGCACTTGGTTTGAAGCAGCTCACTCCTCATCCTTGGGATGCTTTGGATGCAGACCTGAAGGTTGGTGACCATGTAAAGGGTAAGGTTGTTGTTATCGCTGACTACGGTGCATTCGTAGAAATCGCTCCCGGTGTAGAAGGACTTATCCACGTTAGTGAGATGTCATGGAGCCAACACTTGCGTTCTGCACAGGAATTCATGCACGTAGGTGATGAGATTGAGGCAGTTATCTTGACTCTCGACCGCGAAGAGCGCAAGATGAGCCTTGGTATCAAGCAGCTCAAGGAAGATCCATGGGAAACTATTGAAGTGAAGTATCCTGTAGGTTCTAAGCACAATGCAAAAGTTCGTAACTTTACTAACTTCGGTATCTTCGTAGAACTTGAAGAAGGTGTTGACGGTTTGATTCACATCAGCGACCTTTCATGGACAAAGAAAGTTAAGCATCCTTCAGAGTTTACTACTCAAGGTGCAGAGATCGATGTAATTGTTCTTGAAATAGACAAGGAGAACCGTCGTCTGTCTTTAGGTCACAAGCAGTTGGAAGATAATCCTTGGGATACTTACGAGACAGTATATACTCCGGGTTCTGTACACGAAGGTAAGATTACCGAAATGATGGACAAGGGTGCTGTTATCACTTTGAACGAAGGTGGTGAAGGTTTCGCAACTCCTAAACATCTTGTAAAAGAAGATGGCACACAGGCTCAACTTGGTGAAGAATTATCATTCAAGGTTATTGAGTTCGTGAAAGATACCAAGCGTATCATCCTCTCACACAGCCGTACTTTCGAAGAAGGTAAAGAAGAAGTGAAAACAAACTTCAAGCACAACAGTGGTTCTAACCACGCTAATAAGCCAGAGGCTACCATCAACAACGTAAAGGCCGGTACTTCATTGGGTGACCTCGACGTGCTTGCTGACTTGAAAGCAAAGATGGAAAAAGGTGAATAAATTTACAGTTGAATAACTTGTAAAAGTATTCTACAAAAAACAAGAAAGCTCGCTTGACAAAAGCGAGCTTTTTTTTTTGTCCATTCAATATAATTGCGTACCTTTGCAAAAGAATTTTAATACGACACACGTTTCATTTTTAGAAACGTTTTCATTTCAATCAAATATTTTCATATACATATATGTATAGTAAAGATGAACTATTGTCTAAAAGCGCTAATGAGCTTGAAGACATTGCAAAGGAAGTAGGTGCAGAATATTCTGGACAAGCCAATGCGGAAGATATCATATATGCCATTTTAGACAAACAAGCTGTCGTTGAGGGTAATAAAAATCCTTTAAGCACAACTAAACGTCGCCGAACACGCATTGCAAAGAAGGACACAGACCATGTTTATACCGTCAATGGCAAAGACGGAGAGAATCTTGATGTCAAGAAAAACAAAGCAGCTATCGAACCACAGCCACTATTCAAAGAGGAAGTTATGGGAGAAGTTCCCGTAACAGAGGTTTCTTCTACCCCACTAGAAGCAGCTCCAAAGCGTAAACGTAAGACTAAAAAGGAAAAAGAAGCAGAAGAAGCTGCTCTTAAAGCTCAGCTAGAACAAGAAGCTTCAGAGGAGAATACAGCTGTAACTAAGACAGATTCAGAAACTGACTCAGATAATACTGAGCAAGAAACAAATACGGAACAAACTCAAGAAACGACTCTTACGGAAGAACCTACCAATGAGCCTATAGCCGTAGAAGAAGACATTGTACCTGAAGCACAATTCGCATCTGGAGACGGAACGCAAACTGAGGAAGAGGATAGTAACCTTCTTGCTCAACTGCAAGCCAAAATAAATGATCATAATAGAGAAAACGAAGCAAACCTAACTCCAACTTCCGATGAGATTTGGGAAGGGGATCCCGCAGATGGAACTGACTTCATCATTAAGGTAGATTTACCAATCGAAGACCAAGGAGCTGTCCCAAACTATGACATGTTTGACAATCCTACAACTCCAATCATGACTCCGGCTCCAGCTTATCAAGCCCCTGTGTTGAATAATCTCCCTGCTTATGATTTCTCTGATATTATCACAGCCAACGGTGTCTTGGAAGTAATGCCCGATGGGTATGGTTTTTTACGTTCAAGCGATTACAATTATTTATCATCACCCGATGATGTATATATTGCTAGCAATCAAGTAAAACGTTACGGTTTAAAGACCGGTGATGTTATCCAGTGCCGTGTTCGACCACCACACGATGGAGAAAAATACTTTCCACTGACAAGTATTGATAAAATCAACGGTCGCAACCCTGCAGAAATCAGAGATAGGATTCCATTCGAACACCTTACTCCTTTATTCCCTGAGGAGAAATTTACACTTTGTGGCGATTCCCAAACAACAAATCTCTCAACTCGTGTTGTAGACTTGTTCTCCCCTATCGGTAAAGGCCAACGTGCACTCATCGTCGCACAGCCCAAAACCGGTAAAACCATCTTGATGAAAGATATAGCAAATGCTATCGCCGCAAATCACCCGGAAGCTTATCTGATGATGTTGCTCATAGACGAGCGTCCGGAAGAAGTTACAGACATGGCACGCACCGTCAATGCGGAAGTTATAGCTTCAACATTTGACGAACCTGCTGAACGTCATGTCAAAATTGCTGGCATCGTATTGGAAAAAGCAAAACGAATGGTAGAATGTGGACACGATGTAGTAATCTTCTTAGACTCAATTACACGTCTTGCTCGCGCTTATAATACGGTTAGTCCTGCTTCAGGTAAGGTCTTGACAGGTGGTGTAGACGCTAATGCCTTGCAGAAACCAAAACGTTTCTTTGGAGCAGCACGTAATATAGAAGGAGGCGGATCGCTCACTATCATTGCAACAGCGCTCATTGATACAGGCAGCAAGATGGACGAAGTCATCTTTGAGGAGTTCAAAGGTACTGGTAATATGGAATTGCAGCTCGATCGTTCTTTGTCTAATAAGCGAATATTCCCTGCTGTTAACTTGGTTGCTTCTAGTACACGTCGAGACGATTTACTACAAGATAAGACAACACTTGACCGCATGTGGATTCTCCGTAAGTACATTAGCGACATGAATCCGATAGAAGCTATGAATACAATACATACCAGTATGATGCGCACTCGCAACAATGAAGAGTTCTTGTTGAGTATGAACTCATAAAGATACGAGTCTATATAAAGAAAATACCGACTACTCCTTACCTAGTAGTCGGTATTTTAAATTCTGCCCAATTTGTGGAACTAGAAATATTTAAAAAGCTCGTTTATTCGTTTACTAAATCACACATAATATTCTCATCAATACGCGTAATGCAATTAGCTTCCAAAAGAATATGATCATTGGTAAACGCATCTGATAACGATTGAAACGACTTTGATTTTTCCATAAAGGTCTTAAGAAGAATCACAGCCTCACTCACATTATTTAAAAACCACTTGCAGTATCCCCCATTCAAATAATCCGCAGGGACAGTACTACCGGAAAGTAGCAACTCATCATAGATTTTCTCTGCCTTCTCTGCCTTTGCATTAGCCATTAATCCCCATGCCAATGCTCGTAATATGTTACGATCTTGAGGATAATTATAGTTTTGTTTATACAATATATTCAGGCCATCTTCTAGCTTACCTTGGTTCATCATGGAGATGGATTGGTTTAATTGATAACGTCTATTATCAGGATATATCAAGCTCAACCTTTCATATAACAACTCAGCTTCTTCAAAATTCTCATTATGAAAATAGGCTTGTGCCAATCCCTTCATTGCATTCTCATCATTCGGTTCTTTTGATAAGACATTCTCAAACAAACTTTCTGCCATATAATAATTCTTAGAATGCATGGCTACAGCTGCTCGTATACGTAAGTAAGATATATCGTCTATTCCGGGATAACGCTTAAACAACTCTTGCAAATAGTCATAATGCTTTCGCTGCAACAGGAATTGGCAAAGCTCAACTATTTCAGTTGTAAACTGTTCTTGGGGTAATTGTCCATACGCACAAAAAAATCCTGACTGTCCCAAAGGGTGATTCGAGAAGCTAAAAATATTGAAGAAATCAGCTCTCATATCGTTCAAGCGGAAGAAACGATATAGATCTTGCAAATACATACGACGAATATAAGCAGCACTTTGTCTCTCTTCAGAGTTTATTGTGGCTCCTAACGATTCCTGATTGTTAAGCATCTCACGCATATTGCTAGGTATCTTATCAATGATAGAAGAGATAGCTAGTGCAAATGAGTACTTATCAGAATCACAGAAAGGCCCATTCTCAAATAACAATGATAAGAAATTACTATCCTTGAGCTTTCCTCTTACTCCCGCAAGAGCAGGATGCGTCTCCATAAAAGGTATAAACCAATTACTGAGTGTATGGAAAAAAGGATAACGCTTCATTTGAGAAAATCCACCAAAATAGATATCAGAACCGGCTTTCTGCATATCCATCATACGCTTAAAGCTATTTTCCATTTCTTCCATAGCTTTGTCTTGAGCATCAGGATGAAGGATAGCTTGCATGGGATCTTCATCTTTCTCTGATATTCCAAAGCGAGTAATATTGAGATTATTATTCTTGACTAAATTAGGAATGATATCTCTTTGAATCTCTTCCGTATCTCTTTCGGCATCTTTACAGAAGACCATTTGTTTCTGAAGAGCAATAAGTTCTGTCCTTGTTTGAGAATCAGCAAACAGCGTATCTAAGCGTTCTTTCTGCTCTGGGAAAAGGGTATTAAGACTTACATTCATAGAAAGCACCCATCCTATCAATGCACGTTGGCGCAAATGCTCATCTACAGTGACTGAATAAACAGTTATCAATGTAAGCAATTTGTTAACATCGTATATGGTTACACCAGCTAACATGATGGCACTAACAAGTACTGAAGCATCATTTACATCTACAGTTGGACTGACCAGTAAACTTGACCAAAACTCAACATCTTGTGTTGTCCATTGATCAGAAACCAATATATATTCAAAAAGTTCACTTAAATAGTGCTGATGCTCCGCATATATAGAGCGTTCATGTGCTTCTTGAATATCCTCAGTTTCTAATGACAACATAGCCAAGTCTTGTACATAAGCTTCTAACTTACTTTGTATGTGCGCATTATTTGTATCAATATGAGAGCTATGATTTTTACATACAGCATAAATACCTGCCGATAACACCCGATATTCCAAATCCACGCTGCATGTCAATCGAAATAATCGTCGCAACAAAGATTGGTATACCTCTCCCCTCTTATCGTCTTGATACCCTCGAAGCATGAAATCCTTCATAAGTCGATAACTCTCACTAATCTCCTCAATAGCCGATTCAAAACGAGTAAGATGGGTATTTTGTATAAACTCGAGCAGATGTCGTAGCGCTTGACTTAAATTCCCCTTTATAACAATATCATTGTATGTAAGAACTAATAATTCTCGTTGAGCAATCATAGACTAGTATTTATTTACGAATTTAGCGGATACAGTGACTGGAGCTACCTTATTATACATTAACTTAGGTAGAGCATTAACTGTCCGTTGATCAGTATTACAATATTTTATAATAATAGAAGAATAATACTGTAAACCATGTTTGTTAATGGAATCGCACGCCATATTATATGCCTTAATAAAAGACACAAGCTGCTTTCGACGGTATGAATTCCTATTTACATTACTAAGAGAAACTAATACCCCAAAGTTGTCTTGGCTATTACGACTATCAGCTAACAATGGATTTTGATGAATACGAGCAGTCGTTGCTTGCGGTTCGGGCAACCATAAGGCATCCATCTCGTTATTCAACAGCATCTTCAATCGAAGATTTACATCATTAATCTGTATACGAAAAACTTGTGCCTTGGTCTTAACCGTATCAAGTACTGTATCCGTTAAATAGTCTGTAGCAGAATAACGAGTCATAGCTAACATCTTATCGCCTAACTGATTCAACCGTTTGATACGTGCTGTTCGATTAGAATACAATTGCCAATATGCATTTGTTTCCGTCAAATATTGTAATGATAACCCCTGACGAATCATCCTAGAAGCTCGCAACTTATCTGTCACAGATAACCTTACACGTCCTCTCATGATAGCCGTATCACAATCCATTTGGGATGAATATTGCCTCAAACGGACATCAACATCTTGACTCTTAAATAAATCCTCATCATAAGCCACATAAAGCGGAAGGCAATCTAATGTTGGCATAACAGCTATTTTCAAAGCCAAAGAATCCAAACGATACTGCTCTTTACGCTCGGCGACAGTTCGCCGATTCTTCACCTCACGGGAGTTGCTACAACTCGCAAGCAGGATAAGGGAAGTAAATATAATGATACACTTGAATATTCTCATAAAACGTTAGTTTTCATAATGCTACCGACAGTATATAGAGTCTTGCAAAATTAATAAAAAGTTTTGTATCACCGAAAAAACTTATTACTTTTGTCTACCACTAACAAAGCTCATCATGGCAAAAGATAAGATAGCATACGTATGCAGTAATTGTGGACAAGAATCTGCTAAATGGATTGGAAAATGTCCTAGTTGTGGACAATGGAATACATTTAAGGAGATTAGAATTGCCAACGAAACAGGAAACTTAGCGGCAAAATCTGCAGCAATGACTATGAGGAAAGGGGTTTCAGATAAAAACCACCCACTTTATCTCCACCAAATTGTTGCCAAAGATGATCCTCGCATTGATATGCGTGACAATGAATTGAATCGTGTATTAGGAGGAGGACTAGTAGCCGGAAGTATGGTTTTATTGGGTGGTGAACCCGGTATAGGTAAGAGTACGCTTACATTACAAACCATTCTTCACATGGCGGATCATAAAATTCTATATGTCAGTGGAGAAGAAAGTGCCCATCAACTCAAGATGCGTGCAGATCGATTAACCGATAAACAACCAGAAAATGTATTGATACTATGTGAGACATCGCTCGAAAATATCTTCCAACACGTTCAAAATGTTGCGCCTGATATTGTTATTATTGACTCCATACAAACGATTTCCACAGAAGACGTCGATAGCTCTCCGGGCAGTGTTAGCCAAGTACGAGAATGCGCTGCCGCCCTATTGCGCTTTGCAAAGACTAGTAATATTCCTGTCATTCTGATTGGGCATATCAACAAGGAAGGCACTCTTGCCGGTCCAAAGATTCTAGAACATATTGTAGATACTGTGATACAGTTCGAAGGAGACCAACATTATATGTATAGAATCTTGCGAAGTATTAAGAATAGATTTGGAAGTACATCCGAATTAGGAATATACGAGATGCAGCAAAATGGGTTACGCGAGGTTTCCAATCCTTCTGAGTTATTATTATCACAAGAACATGAAGGATTATCCGGTATCGCCATATCATCTGCTATTGAAGGGGTTCGCCCATTTCTAGTTGAGACTCAAGCCCTTGTATCATCAGCCGCTTATGGTACACCACAGCGCACTGCTACCGGCTTTGACCAACGTCGTTTAAACATGCTTTTAGCAGTATTAGAAAAACGAGTTGGATTTAAGCTCATGCAAAAAGATGTCTTCTTGAATATAGCAGGAGGGCTTCGAGTGACAGACTTAGCTATGGACTTGAGTATAATTGCTGCCGTATTATCAAGTAATGTAGACACCGCTATAGAAACAGGCTGGTGTATGGCCGGCGAAGTGGGCCTAAGTGGCGAAGTACGCCCTGTAAATCGAATAGAACAACGAGTAGCCGAAGCAGAAAAGTTAGGCTTCTCTCATATTATTATTCCGCAATTTAACTTGAAAGGGTTCAACCACTCCAAGTATAATATACAACTACATCCAGTTAGAAAAGTAGAAGAAGCATTACGTAATCTATTTGGCTAACTCTTTTTACGATCAAAACTTATGAAAGATTCTGTGATAATTGTAAGTGGTGGTATGGACTCCATCACTTTATTATACGACAAAAAGGACGAGATTGCTTTAGGTATTTCCTTTGACTATGGAAGTAACCACAATGCCAAAGAAATACCATACGCAGAGATGCATTGTAAGCGCTTAGGTATCAAGCATATCACTATTAAACTTGATTTCATGCATCAATACTTCAAGAGTTCACTTTTGGATGGCAGTAATGCTATTCCCGAAGGCCATTATTCCGATGATAATATGAAATCAACCGTAGTACCATTTAGAAATGGCATTATGCTTTCTATTGCCATAGGAATTGCTGAAAGCCACCATTTAAGTAAAGTATTCATTGCCAACCATGGCGGCGATCATACCATATATCCTGATTGTCGTCCGGAATTTATAAGTTCTATCAACGCTGCAGCTAACACTGGAACATTTATAAATGTAAGTGTTATAGCTCCATATACAAATATTACAAAGGGTGATATTGCAAAAATAGGGAAACGATTAGGGCTTGACTATTCTGAAACATGGAGTTGCTACAAAGGTAATGAAAGACATTGTGGTAAATGTGGAACATGCATCGAGCGCAAAGAGGCTTTACTTGAAGCCGATATCATAGATACCACGCTATACGAAGACAGTTGACAAGCGCCTGCCAAGCAGCTATCTCTAGCTATGCAAATGAATCCAAACTTTCTGTTCCTATTTTCATAATGTGGTGAGAATTAGAGAGTTTCGGGAGCAAAAACCTGTCAAAGGACACAAAAAAGTAGTAATAAATTTCCATATCAACTAAAAAACTAGTATATTTGCAACTCCAAATATAAACGTTGAAGATTATTATAACATTTTTCAAATACAAAAAATGACTAAAGCAGATATTATTAACGAGATTGTCATCCAAACTGGAATCGCAAAAAAAGACGTATCAACTGTCGTTGAGAGTTTTATGAGTACGATTAAAAGTAGCTTGCTAGATAATAAGGATAACGTATATTTACGTGGCTTTGGTAGTTTTGTAATCAAGCACAGAGCAGCAAAAACTGCACGTAACATTTTGAAAAATACCACTATAACAATTGAGGCTCACGATTTACCTAGCTTTAAACCAGCTAAGAGTTTCATTGAACAAATGAAGAGTGAGTAATTTTATTACGTACAATATTGGAACTTAAATAGTACACATACAATTAAAATATTAAATTTTTGAATTATGCCAAACGGAAAGAAAAAGAAGGGCCACAAAATGGCAACACACAAACGTAAAAAGAGATTACGTAAGAATAGACATAAGAGCAAGTAAGCTTCAAGGCTTTCTTACTTAAGTCTTTTGTAAAGAAGGGACATGTCAATGTTTATCAAAAGATACTTAGACATGTCCCTAACTTTTGAATATCCAAGTTAAAAGAATAAAGAAAATGACCAGCGAAGTTGTAATTGACGCACAAGAGAAAGCGATCTCGATTGCCCTGCTGGAAGATAAAAGTCTAGTAGAATATCAGAACGAACCTAGAGAGGCTTCTTTCTCTGTCGGAAATATTTATGTAGCAAAGGTAAAAAAGCTCATGCCGGGTCTAAATGCATGCTTCGTAGATGTCGGCTATGAACGCGACGCCTTTCTTCATTATCTTGACTTAGGAAGCCAGTTTAATTCTTATGCCAAATATCTCAAACTGGTAGAAAGCGATAGAAAGAAATTATATCCACACGCAAAAGCACAGAGATTACCTGATTTAAAGAAAGATGGTAGTGTGCAGCAAATCCTTACTGTAGGTCAGGAGGTTCTCGTACAGATTGTTAAAGAACCAATATCAACCAAGGGTCCTCGTCTAACAGGCGAATTATCTTTTGCAGGACGTTTTATCGTATTAATACCTTTTGGAGATAAGGTCTCTGTTTCATCAAAAATTAAAAGCGGTGAAGAGCGTGCACGCTTAAAGCAACTAATTCAAAGTATCAAGCCTAAAAATTGTGGAGTAATTGTCCGCACAGTAGCAGAAGGCAAACGCGTAGCAGAACTTGATACCGAAATGAAGGTACTTACCAAGCGTTGGGAGGATGCTTTAGTAAAAGTACAAAAGACACAAAAACGTCCACAGCTTGTATACGAGGAAGAAGGTAGAGCCATTGCACTTCTAAGAGATTTATTTAATCCCGACTTTGAAAATATCTACATCAATGATGACCAGATATTTGAAGAAGTAAAAAATTATATCTCACTCATTGCTCCGGAGAAGAGTAGCATCGTTAAAAAGTATACTGGCAAACTTCCAATCTTCGATAATTTTAATGTTACCAAACAGATAAAATCTGGTTTCGGTAAAACTATCAACTACAAACATGGAGCTTACCTTATTATTGAGCATACAGAAGCTCTCCATGTTGTAGACGTTAATAGTGGAAACAGATCTAGGAATGGAAATGGCCAAGAAGAAAACGCTCTAGATGTAAATCTAGGAGCAGCAGATGAACTAGCACGCCAATTGAGGCTACGCGATATGGGAGGTATTATCGTAGTAGACTTCATAGACATGAAACTGGCAGAAGACCGTCAAATGCTATATGAGCGCATGTGCAAGAATATGCAAAAGGACAGAGCCAGACATAATATTCTTCCACTCAGCAAGTTTGGCTTGATGCAAATTACCAGACAACGCGTACGTCCGGCGATGGATGTAAATGTAGAAGAGAATTGTCCAACATGTAATGGTACTGGTAAAATTAAATCTAGCATCTTGTTCACTGACCAATTGGAAGGTAAGATAGATAAACTAGTCAACAAGATTGGTATCAAGAAATTCTATCTACATGTCCATCCTTATGTAGCAGCTTTTATTAATCAAGGAGCGGTATCACTAAAATTAAAATGGAGAATGAAATATGGCTTTGGAGTTCATATCATTCCTTCTCAGAAATTAGCTTTCCTACAATACGAATTCTATGATAATAACAAGCAATTCATAGATATGAAGGAAGAAATTGAAATTAAGTAAATATAAAGAGAGCCGGATAGTAAAATACTTATCCGGCTCTCTTTTATATTATTGTATCACTTTGAATCTAATACGAAATATATGTTCCATTTCATCCCAATTCGTGCCTAGTAATTCAAACCTACCAATTTGGGAAGTAGAACGCACATGCTTACCCACACACGGACATACATCAAAATCTCCGATACGAACAAGCCGAACTACATTTCCAGCAGATTCTGGTAATCGATCTAACATCGCACTATCAGATATCTTACTACGCTCTACAAGCTCATAAGTTACAGGTAAATCCTCTGCAATCAACTTATTCATCTCGCGTTCAATCTCTTTTTCATCTTGTCGAGTGGGCTTCTGAGCTAACTCAAAAGTCATTTTGCTCTTCTTCCTTTCTATATGAGCATTTATAGAACGACCACAATGGAATTTCCTCACCATCACCTGATTTAAAAGGTGTTCAGCAGAATGAGCCGGTGGAAACTCATCTTTTCCATGCTCATTAAGAATATAATCTTTTTCCATCTTGATATTAAATTTAAAGACTCTACCACTATATGGAAGCAAAGTTACAGGGAACATGCCATCTCGCTTCAGTTCAACATCTACAACGTCTCCGGACAATAAATCTATTGCCGACACACGCTTCTCAGGCATCGCAAAAAAATCGAATGCATGATTAGGGATAACTACATTGGCCGTTGCACTTTCTTGAGAAAAATTAACTACCACAAAAGCAACTTCATCATCAGCCTTTCGTAAAAAAGCATATTGAGTTTGAGGATTGAAATTGTCTGATGCAGGATTAGCACTCATCAAATCATAGAAAAGCCCATCGTAGAAAATCCTCTCCCGATTAGCCATACTAAGAATCTGCTGATAATATTGTGCCAATGCCTTTTCTTCTTGATGATAAGCTGGAAGGTTACATTTCTCTGCAAGAGAACGAGGAGACCAATAATCAAAAATTGTTGTTCGCCCATCGACACCACTAAATCCTTCTTTATCCATTCCATATTCCCCAAACTCTTGTCCACTATATACCATGAATGGATTTCTTTGCATCAAGGCGCAAGTAAGAACTCCCGGAATAGCCTTATATCCATCTCCACAAAAGAAATCGCTTGCTATGCGCTGTTCATCATGGTTCTCCAAGAAATAGAGCATGTGGTCAAATATATCATCACAATATTGCCATTGATAAGTTATAGAGGCAGCTGGACGGCGCCCGCATATCACATCTCTGACACAATCATACATGCCCACCTTATCGTACAGGTAGTCAAAACCGCTACCGACATATTGTCTATACTGATTAGTATCATATACCTCTCCTATAAAAACAAGATGCTGATATCGTTCTTTTACTATATTAGTGGCATAAGACCAAAATGCTGCGGGAACCATTTCTGCCATATCACATCTAAATCCATCAACTCCCTTTGATGCCCAGAACAATAAGATATCTGTCATCTTTTGCCAAGTACTTGGTATGGGGTTAAAATGATAGCTTCTCCCCCCAGCATCGCAATAGTCTATACCATAATTTAGTTTAATCGTCTCGTACCAATCATTGCACCCGGGATGGGCATCAAAGCGGTCATTGCCTGTAGCTTTTGCAGGAAACTCCTGATAAGGGCTCTCCGCTTCTGCCACTAAATCTATAGACGGTTCAAAAGATTGTCCTACACAATAATAGAAATTATTTGAAACAGAGAACCCCATTCCTGTATCATCATCCTCTCCAAGGTCTCTTACACCATCCGGTTTACAAATTGATTTATATTGTCTAGCAACATGATTTGGAACAAAATCCATAATTACCTTCATCCCAACCGCATGTGTACGGGCTATCAGGCTCTCCCACTCTGCCATACGAGCATCCACATTTTCTGCCAAATCTGGATCCACATCATAATAATCGGTAATAGCATAAGGCGAACCAGCTTTACCCTTTACAATAGCAGGATGCTGTCTAGGAATCCCATAGGCACTATAATCTGTAGTTGTAGCATGCCTTATGATTCCGGTATACCAGACATGAGTAAATCCCATTGCTTGTATTCGAGCCAACGTATCTTCATCGAAATCCTCAAACTTGCCACAACCATTTTCGGCAATCGTGCCGTTCTCTTTACGAGTAACATTACGATTGCCGAATAATCTTGGTAATACTTGATAAATAAAAATCTTTTGGCTCATTACTCCGCGATACCGTGTGCAGTAACATTCTTATCTATGCGACCTATCATACCTTGCAAAGCCTTGCCCGGTCCACATTCAGTAAAATCTGTAGCGCCATCAGAAATCATATTCTGAACAGAAGCAGTCCATCTTACAGGGCTGGTCAACTGAGCTATCAAGTTATTTTTAATATCTTCAGGAGAAGTATAAGGCTTGGCATCAACATTCTGATATACAGGACATTTAGGTGTAGAGAATGAAGTTTTTTCTATAGCAGACTGTAGCTCTTCCTTGGCAGACTTCATCAGTGGCGAGTGGAAAGCGCCACCAACCTTCAAAGGAAGCGCACGTTTCGCTCCGGCAGCCTTCAATGCCTCACAAGCACGATTGATAGCTTCTGTATTTCCGGAAATAACAAGCTGGCCGGGACAATTGTAATTAGCAGGAATCACAATATCACCTTCTGTACTTACTTCCTTGCACACTTCTTCTACCTTCTCATCAGCTAGACCAATGATAGCAGCCATGGTACCGGGATTAGCTTCACAGGCTTTTTGCATAGCAAGCGCACGAGTGTGAACTAAACGTAGACCATCTTCAAAGCTCAAAGCACCTGATGCTACTAAAGCAGAGAATTCACCAAGTGAATGTCCGGCAACCATTTCGGGCTTAAAATCATCACCCAAGCACAGAGCTGAAATCACACTGTGCAAGAAAACAACAGGTTGGGTAACCTTGGTTTCCTTCAACTGCTCGTCGGTACCGGCGAACATGATATCTGTAATCTTAAATCCTAAGATTTCATCTGCTTTATCAAACAATTCCTTAGCTAGAGGGTTAGTATCGTATAGGTCTTTACCCATACCTACAAACTGGGAACCTTGTCCAGGAAATACGAATGCTTTCATTACTAATTAATTTTTATGATATAAATTTTATTTACGCAAAGATACAAAAAAAATCCCAATTGTCTATGACCGACAAAAGGGATTTTATTTAGATTTGCTTTACAGTGCAATCATTCGCGAATCAATATTATTCTGCAATCTCTGCTTCAGGAGCCTTAGCTTCCTCCATTACTGGAGCAGCAACCTCCTCTACCTGAGGAGCTGGAGCATTTTCTGCTACGACCTTAACAGGCAGTTTTACTTCAACTTCTTTATGGAAGTGAACAGTAGCTTCAAAATCGCCAACTTTCTTAATATCATGCATTGTGATAATCTTACGATCTACCTCAATACCTTGCTTAGCGAGTTCTTCAGCAACTGTAGCAGCTGTTACAGAACCATAAGTTACACCGGTAGCAGACACCTTAGCAGAAATAACCAAAGCCACATCTTTCAGTGCTTCAGCCTTCTTCTCAGCTTCAGCTTTCAAAGCTGCCAATTTATGAGCCTGCTGCTTCAAGTTTTCAGCCAAAATTTTCTTAGCTGATGCAGAAGCTACAACACCTTTTCCTTGTGGAATAAGATAGTTGCGACCATAACCACTCTTTACATTTACAATATCGTTCTTGTATCCAAGTCCGATAATATCTTCTTTCAGTATAATCTCCATAATTGTATTCCTCCTTAAATTACTTCATCAAATCGGTTACATAAGGAAGTAGTGCAATCTGGCGAGCACGCTTAATAGCTTGAGCTACACGACGCTGATACTTCAATGATGTTCCGGTAATACGACGAGGAAGGATTTTTCCCTGCTCGTTTAGGAATTTCTTAAGGAATTCAGGGTCTTTGTAGTCAATATACTTAATACCGCTCTTCTTGAAACGGCAATACTTCTTCTTCTTTGTGTCGATAGAAGGAGCTGTCAAATAACGGATTTCTGATTTCTGTTCTGCCATGATTAAGCCTCCACTTTTTTAGCGTATTTCTGTTTTCTCTTCTCAGCATACTCTGCAGCATACTTATCAAGCTTAACTGTGATGAAACGGATTACCTTCTCGTCACGGCGATAGCCTGTCTCAAGAGTGTCGACAATAGTTGGCTCTGCATTGAACTCAAGCAGACAATAGAAGCCTGTTGATTTCTTTTCAATAGCATAAGCCATCTTCTTCAATCCCCAAGCCTCTTCATTCAGAATCTCTGCACCATTATCGGTAAGAAGTTTCTTGAACTTAGCGACCGTTTCCTTCATCTGTTCATCAGACAAAACGGGAGTCAAAATGAAAACGGTTTCGTATCGATTCATAATACTTTTAATTAATAATTATTTGTTATTTTGCAAAATGCGGTGCAAAGGTACTCTTTTTTTTTGACCAAACCAAATATTATTTCTATTTTTGCCCACAAAACAATATATATGGTTAAGAATCTTATCAACAAGGTAGCACTACCGCTTATGTATGCTGGTGTAATATTGCTTATAGCCCTATTTATATTCGACTTGACCAAATATTCGGTTTTACTATTTCTCGCATTAATAATAGAACTCTCGGGTACAGCTTTCTATATCTACAATTTGAAAAAAAAGAGCAAATACTAACACACTTGTCAATCGACTAAACTTTTACAAATTTAGCATTGAGCAGTACTTCACGCAAGCGTTTGTCAGCCTTGAACACTATTCGTTTGGCTCTCACGGTAGATGGAGTAACATCATTTGCCTTATCTACCGGATTACTGGAACAAGATACTGATAAGCGTCCCAACCCGTCCATAGAGACTGCATATCCACGCTCTAAGGCCTCTTGAATGGCTGCGACCATACAATTCCATCCATAAAGAATATCTACCCTACGCGCCACACCGACACCCATTCTATCCAATAATTCAGGCACATGAAGGGTCTCTCGCTCATAGGGCATCGCATAATACTTTTTCTTTAAAACTCCATCTTCTTCAAAGAATTGTTCTTTCACACGATACATACGGCTTCCCACAAAATTATCCATTATCCTTTTATATTTCGATTCAACATATTTTTCACTTACCAAAGTACAGCCTTTGTTCTCTTATCAAGGCTATTTTTGCCACCAAAATCAGCTCTTTCATCATTGAAGACAGCCTATATTGCCCTTTCTACTCCCCGGTATAAACCATCAATAAACCCGGGTCTGAAACATGTTCAGACCCGGGTTTCTGCGGTATGTTATCCTGAGTGTAGTCATTCGACGGCTTTACAGCTATTCAACACTGCGAAATTAGTCATTTAAGTCTACACCTACAAGGATGAATGCGATACATTATGCGATACACGCATGAAGTTTATTCTTCTTCAGGAGTAATCAGTTTATATCCCTTACCGTGGATGTTGATGATTTCAATCTGGTCATCATCCTTCAAATGCTTTCTCAATTTAGTGATATATACATCCATCGAACGCGCGTTGAAATAATTATCATCAATCCATATTGTCTTGAGGGCAAAGTCTCTCTGTAGGATTTCGTTAGCATGAGAACAAAGCAAAGCCAACAATTCATTTTCCTTTGTTGTCAACTTAGTCTGCTTGTCACCGATGACCAACAACTGCTTTTGAGTATCAAAAGTGAAGCGACCAATATGGTAAAGCGTACTTTCTTTATTTTTCTTGCCACGAACACGGCGCAAGATTGCTTCTACACGGAACACCAACTCTTCCATAGAGAATGGTTTGGTGATATAATCATCGGCACCGATCTTAAAGCCTTCCAAGATATCATCTTTCAATGTCTTGGCTGTCAAGAAGATGATTGGAATTTCAGCATTGGCCTGACGAATCTCTTGAGCCAGCGTAAATCCATCTTTCTTAGGCATCATGACATCCAACACACAGATATCAAACTTATTCTTCAAGAATTCTTTATAGCCAGCATCTCCATCCGGACACAATGTTGCAGCATATCCTTTAGCTTGCAGATATTCACGAAGCAACATACCTAAGTTCTCATCATCTTCGCAAAGTAGAATTTTTAATTTCTCATCCATAGTTTTATACTTTTATTGGTTTATAATATTTTATTTCTAATCTTTACTCACTGGCAATTTAATAGTGAAGGTTGTCCCTACTCTATACTCGCTTTCAACATGAATTTCTCCTTTATGTAAGTCCACAATCTTCTTCACATAAGCAAGTCCTAAGCCAAAACCTTTGACATCATGGACATTCCCTGTATGAACTCGATAGAACTTCTCAAAGATCTTCTTCATATTCTCTTTCTTAATACCCAGTCCGGTATCTCTTACCGACAAGTACAAATTTTGATCATCATTCCATGTTTTCAGATAAACATCTAGTGGTTGTTCCGGCTTACAATACTTGACTGCATTATCTAGCAAATTGAAAATAACATTTTGGAAATGCATTTCATCGACATAGATACTAGAATCTACCGCTTCAATATCAGTATATACCTTTCCTCCAGTATGCTCAACACGCAAGGAGAAAGAGTTTGCGATATTCTCAACCATTTCATTTAAATCTAGCTTTTTCTTCTTGAATACAGCCTTCTTTCGATCGAACATCGACATCTGAAGTACTTTCTCTACCAAGAAACGAAGCCGTTTCGACTCATCATTGATGACACCTCCCAAGTGTTCCATCATTGTCGGACTCTTGGTTACCGACTTATCATTCATCATCTGTGCCGCAAGAGAGATACTGGCAATAGGTGTCTTGAGTTCATGCGTCATATTATTGATAAAATCATTCTTTATCTCCGTATATCGTTTCTGTCGGAAGATGATGACAATAGTAAATATAAATGTAATCAACAACACAAACGTAAAGATGATACTCGGTATCATAAACCTGATTCCGGAAAAGATATAATCATGCATTTCGGGGAAATGAATCCTCACAACTCCCATCTTCGACTGTGGATCGTTACGGAATAAAACTTGCGAATAAGAATATTCTTCTCCATCGTCTGTGAAATCCGGACAACGATACACTTCACGGCCGTCTTGGGTAGAGACTGTAAAATGGTACGGGATATTAATACCATTATTCATCAATTCGGCTTTCAAGTCTTGGTCAAGTTGCTTGAAATTGATGCGCTCATTCAACGGTTTATCAGATGCTGAGTATAATATAGAGTATACAACTTCATCCAACAAAGCCCTCTGGTACACATACCGATTACGGATTATCTCTTGGAAACTCTTAGAAACCTCTGATATGGAATTCTTATCATTCTTAAGAATCATAGCTTTAGGCATCTTTGCTGGTTGGGTCTCCAAAGTCTTCATTGTAAACGAAGAATAGACCTTACCATCTTTCCCTGTAACCGAGAATTGGCGAGAATGTTGTATCGTCCCGTCCGGATTACCTGAACGCGTCCCTACAGAATCGCGTTTAAATGCATTACGCTCCGTTTCATTGACGTCTTTCTCAAGATACCTTTGCGTCTCATTCAACTCTAAATTCCGCGATGCCTGATATAAAGCACGATTGACAGACTCGTCAAACTGCTCCTTTTTCATATTAGCCATCTGCTGTATGTAGCTCAATTGCAAAAAGAGTAGCCCTAAAAAGGAGAACCCCATGATTATTGCAATTGTCCAAATCGTTCTTTTCTTCATAATCGCAAAGATAAATCTTATATTCTATATTAACATTGAATCGTTAACAAACAGTACTTATTTCAGCTATATTAACCAATATACACTTCTATAGTTACATATATAAATATATATCAAAAAAAGAGGAAGCATATTCCGTATGCTTCCTCTCTGCCATAAAAGTTATTATATTATTAATCATTAGCGTCTGCAGCCATTTCTGCTTCGTGCTCTTTTATCAACGTTTGTTGTATTTCATTCGGAACAAGTTCGTAACTAGCAAACTTCGTAGTGAACGAAGCACGACCACCAGTCAGCGAACTTAGCGAGATACTATAGTTGGCTAATTCTTTCTGTGGAATCTTAGCCTGCAGCTTCTGATAACCTGCTTCGCTATCCATACCCATGATCATGGCACGCCTTCCTTGCAAATCGCTCATGACATCACCTAAGAAATCAGCTGGAACAAAGACCTCTAAGTCGCATATAGGCTCCAAAATCTTAGGACCGGCAACCTTAAATGCGTCTGAGAAAGCATGGCGAGCTGCCAACATAAATGAAAGTTCATTAGAGTCTACCGGGTGCATCTTGCCATCATAGACTACTACACGTACGTCTCGTGCATAGCTTCCTGTTAATGGTCCATGCTCCATACAATCCATAATACCCTTCAGGATAGCAGGCATAAAGCGTGCATCAATAGCACCACCTACAACAGAATTGATAAATACGAGTTTACCACCCCACTCCAAATCAATGACTTCCTTACCTTTAATATTCATCTTGAACTCCTGCCCATTAAACTTATAAGTCGTAGGATCAGGCATTCCTTCTGCATAAGGTTCTACGATGAGATGAACTTCTCCGAACTGTCCGGCACCACCACTTTGTTTCTTATGACGATACTCAGCCTTTGCCGCTTTGGTAATGGTTTCGCGATAAGGAATTCTAGGCTCACCAAACTGCACCTGAAGCTTCTCGTTATTCTCTAATCTCCACTTCAATGTACGAAGATGGAATTCACCCTGACCATGCACGATTGTCTGTCTAAGTTCCTTACTCTGTTCAAGTACCCAAGTAGGATCTTCTTGATGCATCTTCAAGATAGCTGCCATTAACTTTTCGGTATCTTGTGCATTAACAGCCTTAACAGCTCTAGAATATTTTGAGTTAGGATATTTAATGAAGTCATATCTCCATTCACAATCCTTTCCATTCAAAGCATTACCAGTCTTTACATCTTTTAATTTGACGGTACACCCAATATCTCCAGCATGCATTTGGTCTACCGCAATACGATTTGCACCTGCACATGCATAAAGTTGTCCTATACGTTCGCGGCTTCCACGGTCTGCATTAATTAAATCATCACCCGCTTTTACCGAGCCACTCATCACTTTAAAATAGCTCACTTCACCAATATGAGGTTCTACACCGGTCTTAAAGAAATACAAACTAGCAGGGCCATTGCTATCCGGAGCAACTTCTTCACCTCTCGTATTGTGTAATTTTGGCATCTCATTGACGAAAGGAACAACATTTGCTAAGAACTCCATCAAACGACGAACACCCATATCTTTACCTGCACACACGCAGAAAACAGGGAACAGACTACGAGTTATCAGACCTTTACGAATACCTTCTCTCAACTCATCTTCAGAAAGAGTCTCAGATTCAAAGAACTTTTCCATCAAGTTCTCATCATTCTCTGCAGCAGCTTCTACCAATGCCTTATGGAGTTCCATGGCTTTATCCATCTCTTCAGCAGGAATCTCTTCTATTGTAGGTTGTCCTCCATCAGGCTTCCATGTATATTTCTTCATCAACAGAACATCTATCAATGAATTAAAACCTGTACCAGTCTGTAAGGGATATTGTATTTGTACACACTTAGAACCATAGATATCCCTCATCGAAGTTAGGATGGCATCAAAGTCACATTTATCAGAATCTAGTTGATTAACTAAGAAAATTACCGGTTTCTTCAACTTATCTGTATACCGGAAATTATTTTGTGTACCGACTTCTGGACCATATTGACCATTAATAAGCATCAAAGCTAAGTCGGTAACATTTAAAGATGTAATTGCACCTCCAACAAAATCATCACTACCCGGACAGTCTATAATATTCAGTTTTTTGTTATTCCATTCCGTATGAAATACTGTTGGGAAGACCGAATACCCATATTCCAATTCAACAGGAAAATAATCACTGACGGTATTTTTAGCATCAACACTTCCGCGACGTTTGATAATACCGGCTTCAAATAACATACTTTCGGCAAGAGTTGTCTTGCCGCTACCCGCACTGCCAAGTAACGCAATGTTCTTAATTTCGTTTGTCTGATAAACTCTCATATCAAAAGATTTAAAGTGTTAGTAATATTTTGTTCATGGTAGAGGTGACAATCATTCTATACATCACCTTTGACTTGGCCATAAAGTTAGGAATATTTATTCTAACAAACAAAACAAAATCACGAAAAGGATGTAAGTTTTAAAACATATTAGTATTTTTGCATAGATTTATGGCAGGACTCTATATACATATTCCCTTTTGTGCAAGCCGGTGCATTTATTGTGGTTTCTTCAGTACAACCAACAACAATATGATGAATCGATACATACATGCTGTTACGGAAGAGATGAATCTACGCAAACACGCGAATATCATTGACACTATATATATAGGTGGTGGCACTCCAAGTCAATTGTCTTCTCAAAATCTAGTAGCTCTTTTCAAATCTATATATAATATATATAATGTGAGAAAAGATGCCGAAGTAACACTCGAATGCAATCCAGATGATGTTACTGAAGATTTTACTACATTATTAACAAGACTACCTGTCAATAGGATTAGTATGGGAGTGCAAAGTTTTTCAGATAAAAGACTGTCTTTCCTACATCGCAGACATACATCAAAGCAGGCTATGGAAGCGGTGGAAACACTTCGGAATCATGGCATACAGAATATTAGTATAGACTTAATATTTGGATTTCCAGAAGAGACTATTGCCGATTGGGAAATTGATATTGACTCAGCTCTCTCCTTAAATGTGGAACATATATCAGCCTATAGCTTGATGTATGAAGAAGGCACACAACTCTACCAACTCTTAAAACAAGGCAAAATCCATGAAATAGATGAGGAAACAAGTTTATCAATGTACAATCTATTAATTGATAAACTAGAGAAATCAGGATACGAACAATATGAGATAAGCAACTTCGCACGACCGGGATTCCGAAGCAAACATAATAGTAGCTACTGGCATGAAGTGCCTTACATCGGGCTAGGCGCATCCGCCCACTCTTACAACAAGACACATAGAATGTGGAATCCAAGCAACCTTACCACATATATCCAAACCATTGAAAGTGGAAGATTGGCTTACGAGCAAGAAACTTTAGATTCACATACAAGATACAATGATTTGATTACCACAGCATTACGAACTAAAGAAGGCATCAATCTTACCGATATGAAGCGACATTATGGCTCATCATTATATCAATATCTAATGAATAATGCTCATCAACATCTACAAAACAACAACATGGTGATTGAGGATGAGCATCTATCCTTAACTAAAAAGGGACTTTATATCAGCGACGACATCATGAGCGATTTAATCTATATCTAATCTAAGGCAACTTTCCAGTCTCTTGATATTGCTTGAAATAATATTCCTTAGCATCTTTTTCTATCTCCCCGATAGAACGTTTACCCGTAACATAAGGCTTTATATACTCTCCTATTACAAGTGAAAGCCCACATAAAACACCCCCTATGACATAATTCAAGAGTTCATTCTTAATCAATCCGGAAGACACGAAAGCAACAAAGACCGCAACAGGGAAAGCCAATAACAGCCAATCTCCGGCTGTAGACATGCGTTTGCTTTCATTCCACTCCTCTTGAAATGGAGATGTACCCATAAGTCTTTTCTTATGGGTACTCCAATATACATCAAACTCCTTATTCATTCACAGATTCCGTTTCTTCTTCTTTATCATTCGGAAGAACTAAATTTAGAATTACACCAACCAATGCTGACAGGCCAATACCACTAATAGCAAAACTGCCCCATGATAAAACAGCACCACCAATACCCATCGTTAAGGTTACAGAAATAATGATGATATTTCGTGTCTTATCTAAATTAACCTTATGTTGAATCAAGTTTTGAACACCGACACTGGCTATTGTTCCAAATAGAAGTAGCATGATTCCGCCCAATACCGCTGCGGGAATGCTACGCAATAGAGCTGCTAATTTTCCTATTACAGAGAAGACAATGGCCGTCGTTGCTGCAATTCGAATCACTTGCGGACTTGTAACCTTAGTTATACTCATCGCTCCGGTCACTTCACTATACGTAGTTACTGGAGGACCTCCAAAGAATGCGGACGCCAAACAAGCTAAACCATCACCGCACATCGTACGATGTAATCCCGGATCAGCAACGAAATCCTTACGTGCAACAGCCCCAACTACATAAACATCACCAATATGTTCTATCACCGGAGCAATAGCTACCGGTATCATATACAAGAAAGGTTCCCATGCAAACTGCGGCATTTGGAAATGCGCAATCGAAGGAGGTAGAGCAAACCATGGGGCAGATAGCACCTCAGAGAAGTCTACCGCATTCATGAATATCGACACGATATAACCGACTATGATACCACATACCACCGGAACCAACTTCAACAATCCACGTCCCAATGCTAATACAAGAATCGCAGTAACAAGCGATACGAAAGCCAAAATCCAATTCTCTTTTGCCATATTAACCGCAGAACCCGACAACGAAAGTCCTATCAAGATGATAACAGGGCCTATAACAACCGGAGGAAACAATCGGTCAAGTAGTTTTTTCCCTTGCCATTTAATCAATGCACTCATGACAAAATAGACCAAAGATACGCCTGCCAAACCAGCAAGAGTTCCCGGCATGCCCCACTGCTTACTCGCTGCGATAATCGGAGCAATAAAGGCAAAGCTGCTCCCAAGAAACACCGGCACCTTACCTTTTGTCACAAAGTGGAAGATAAACGTACCAATTCCGGCAGTCATTAATGCGGTGGATGGGTCTAACCCGACTAATAAAGGAACTAAAACAGTCGCTCCGAAAGCGACAAAAAGAAATTGTACTCCGACAATAGTTTTTCTCAATGGAGAAAGTTGGTTACTATCCATTCGATTTTTTGCATTAAATTATGTGCAAAAATAATACATTTTACTGGGTTTCACAGCTTTTATTCCAAGAAAATCGTAATTTTGTATTTCAAATTTTCGTTATGCAGAATCAATTCATACGAACTCAACTCTTATTCGGGCTGCCTGCTCTTAATACCTTATGCGGTTGTCGTGTAGCTGTATTCGGCATTGGTGGCGTCGGTAGTTACGTAGTTGAAGTTCTGGCACGCAGTGGAGTTGGCGAACTAGATCTATTCGACAACGATACAGTTTCCATCACAAATATTAATCGACAACTATATGCTCTGCTATCCACTATAGGGAAACCCAAGGTAGATGTAGCCGAAGAACGTATCCATGACATCAATAACGAGTGCATCGTACATAAGCACCAAATGTTCTATTTACCCCAGAATGCCGATACTGTTGATTTGTCTAAATATGATTATGTCGTCGATTGTATTGATACCGTCGTTGCAAAACTAGAGTTAATCAGGCGATGTCATGACTTGCAAATTCCACTGATTTCCAGCATGGGAGCCGCCAATAAATTAGATGCCACCGCCTTTAAGATTGCAAATATCAGTCAAACAAAGATGGATCCTTTAGCCAAAGTCATCCGAAAAAAGCTTCGCAAACAGAATATACAGCATCTAAAAGTAGTCTATAGTGAAGAAGAACCTTTAAAGATAATTGAAGACGAGACCATCCATTTCACCGAAGAAAGCGAGAATGCCTCCACAAAACGTAGCATACCAGCTAGCAACGCCTTTGTTCCGGCAGCTGCCGGACTCATCATCGGTGGCGAAGTCGTGAAAGAGCTTATCGAGAAAGGCAATACCATGCGGATGACACCAGATGAAGCAAAAGACAACATATACGCCAAAGTTGCAGCAGAAAAGGCTGCCATACACCATCAAAAACTAAGCGGTAGCGCCCTCACAAAATAGAATCATATATGGTATGGCGAAATCATTACCCCCCATTACCATTCCACCTCCCATCATCAAGGAACACATTTCATTATGGATAAATTCATAGAAGTAAAAGGAGCCAGAGTCAACAACCTCAAAAATATCTCTCTAAAGATTCCACGTAATAAGTTTATCGTTATTACCGGTGTTTCCGGTTCGGGTAAATCGTCACTGGCTTTTGATACATTATATGCCGAAGGTCAACGAAGATATGTAGAAAGTCTATCGGCTTATGCACGTCAATTTCTTGGGAGAATGAACAAACCGGAATGTGATTTCATCAAAGGCATACCTCCCGCTATTGCCATCGAACAAAAGGTAATAGCTCGTAATCCCCGTTCTACCGTCGGCACTTCGACCGAAATCTACGAATATCTTCGGTTGCTTTATGCTAGAATCGGGCACACCTATTCACCCATTAGCGGTGAAGAGGTAAAGAGACATTCTCCTGAAGATATTGTCGAATGTACAAAGCAATATTCAGAGGGGACCAAATTTATGGTTCTTGCCCCACTCCATTTAATCGAAGGTAGAACTTTAGTGAAGCAATTGGAAATGAGTGTGCAAGAAGGATACACCCGGCTCTTTATGAATGGAGAGATAGAAAGGATTGATAATATACTTGATAAGATTAATCATGATCCGACATTAGAAAACGCATTAGACATTACAGACATGAATCTAGTGATAGATAGGCTCAGCGTATCAACAGAAAAAGATTCCATTTCCAGACTCATAGACTCTTCAGAGACGGCTTTGTACGAAGGAGACGGGCAATGCAAGTTGGTCTTCCTACCCTCAAATATCATCCATGAGTTTTCTACTAAGTTCGAAGCAGACGGCATCCAATTCGAAGAACCCAATGATAATATGTTCTCATTCAACTCTCCTTTGGGCGCATGTCCTACTTGCGAGGGGTTTGGAAAAGTCATTGGTATCGACGAAAAATTAGTTATTCCGAATTCTGCATTAAGCGTATACGAAGATTGCGTGCAATGCTGGCATGGTGACAAGATGAGTGTTTGGAAGCAGGAATTTTGTAAACGGGCTCAGAAAGACAACTTTCCAATCTTCGAGCCCTATTACTGTCTATCACAAAAACAAAAAGACATGCTATGGCATGGGCTACCTTCTGAGCAGTCGCTTCCACTAAGCGAGCGTGTTTGTATCGACTCTTTCTTCCAAATGGTGAAAGAAAACCAATACAAAATTCAGTATCGTGTGATGATGAGTAGATACCGCGGAAAGACGACATGTCCTGACTGTCACGGCACGAAACTCAAGAAAGAAGCATCGTGGGTGAAGATTGCCGGCATGAGTATAACCGACCTTGTAGAGATGCCCGTGAAGAATTTGAAGCAATGGTTTGACAATCTAAAACTTGATAATCACGATGCCGAAGTCGGTAAACGCCTGCTGACGGAAATCAAAAACAGACTCACGTTCCTTGTAGAAGTAGGGCTAGGCTATCTCACTCTCAATCGTACATCAAATACTTTAAGTGGTGGTGAGAGCCAACGTATCAACCTAACTACCTCATTAGGAAGTTCGCTGGTAGGCTCACTATACATTCTCGATGAACCAAGCATCGGCTTACATAGCAGAGACACCGACAAACTGATTCATGTTTTACAAGAGCTGCAGTCGCTCAACAATACAGTTATGGTGGTCGAACATGATGAGGAAATGATTAGAGCAGCCAACTACCTTATTGATATTGGCCCAGATGCCGGTACCAATGGTGGACGGATTGTTTTCGAAGGAAATAGTGACAGCCTTCAAGACAATTCACAGAAACTACTCGAAAAATATCCGGAATCATACACGATTAAATATCTTACAGGGATAGAGCAAATATCCACACCCTGTTCTAGGCGCCATTGGAACAGAACTATAGATATCAAGGGAGCTAGGATGAATAACTTGAAAGGGCTTGATGTGAAGATTCCATTGAATATTCTGACTGTCGTAACAGGAGTTTCCGGCTCTGGTAAGTCCTCACTTATCAAAGGAATCCTCTACCCTGCCCTCAAGCGTCATCTTGATGAAGTAGCCGAATTGCCGGGTGAATACACAGCTTTGGAAGGCGACTGGAAATCTATTAAACATGTAGAATTCGTCGACCAGAATCCGATAGGTAAGAGTACACGTAGCAATCCTGCCACTTATGTCAAGGCTTACGACGCCATCAGGCAGCTATTTGCCGATCAACCCTTATCTAAGCAATTAGGTTTTACCCCTCAATATTTTTCTTTCAACACAGACGGCGGAAGATGCGAGGAGTGCAAGGGCGCAGGTGTTATAACCGTAGAAATGCAATTCATGGCAGATTTGGTGCTCGAATGTGAATCTTGCCATGGGCATCGTTTCAAGCATGACATACTCGATGTGCGGTATCAAGGTAAGAATATAGATGATGTACTCAACATGACAGTATCTGAAGCCATTGAGTTTTTCGGCCAATATGGACAGACACAAATCGTCAACCGACTTACTCCACTAGAGTCAGTAGGATTGGGCTACATCAAGATGGGACAAAATTCAAGTACGCTTTCAGGCGGCGAGAACCAACGTGTAAAATTAGCTTACTTCATAGGACAGGAAAAGCAAGACCCCACATTGTTCATTTTCGATGAACCTACTACCGGCTTACATTTCCACGACATCAACAAATTACTCAAATCGTTTAACTCTCTGATAGAGCGAGGGCACAGTATTGTTGTCATCGAACACAACATGGATGTTATCAAGTGTGCCGATTACATCATCGACCTTGGTCCAGATGGGGGCGACAAGGGGGGACAATTGGTTTGTGCCGGAACACCGGAAGAAATTATAAAGTGTAAAGATAGTTGGACAGGAAAATTTCTGTCGTCAAAGCTTTAGGTTGAATTGAATCCGCTGCAAAACTGAGACAACAGTGCTGTCTTGGCTTTTCAGTAAAACTGCAAGGTGCGAACAGCTATGCTGCTCGCACCTTGCAATAAGATAAATATAATAATAATTAATTCTAATCTAATTGAGACTGCTTATTAAGCATGTAGCTTTGAATCTATAACCATGAGTCCCTTATCTGTGCAAAGCCCTCTTATGAACAATAGCAATGCATTTCTGAAGACACGTTGAGGCGTATATTTTTGATAAAGTTTCTCCTCCATAATACCTTGTACTGCATAATTGGCTATCTCACGTATAATTCCATAGTCGGCATCTGCACGAAAATAACCTTCCGCTATACCCTTAGAGAAAAAATCATTCGATTTAGAATTGCGCTCTCTTCGTTTGCTTTCAAGATACTCTATGACCTTAGTATATTTATGGAGTTCCGCAAAAAACAGCGGATTGATTTCTGAAAGCTTAGCCATCTGAATACGATAGAATTCTATAATAATCTCCATAACACCATTTTCCGGCGAACTACAAAACTCTATCATATGCTCATCATAGGCTTCTTCCATCTTTTTCAAACCCTCAAAAAGCAAAGCTTCTTTATTAGCATAAAGCTCATAAAGAGTACGTTTGGATATTAAAAGCTTATTAGCAATATCATCCATCTTCACAGCTTTGATGCCATGCTTATGGAATTCCTGCATAGATATATTTAATATCTTTTCTTTCAGCTCTACTCGATATTGGGTTGTGATGTTATTTTTTTGCATAAATACGCACAATTAGCCTAAAAACGAATTAATACATTGCAAAGATACAAAAAACAAGAAAAACCGATATACATTTAAACGTTTTTTCGTAACTTTGCTTCTTAGAGATAGTTACTAAACATTTTATAATATACATAGTTATGGTTAAAGTTACAAAGGAGGCCGCGCTCCTTTATCACAACAACATCAGACCGGGCAAGATAGAAGTCAAACCCACAAAACCTTATCATACACAGACCGATTTAAGCCTAGCCTACTCGCCGGGTGTAGCCTATCCATGCCTAGAGATTCAGAAGAATCCTGACGACGTATACAAGTACACCGACAAAGGTAATCTAGTCGCTGTTATCAGTAATGGTACGGCAGTATTAGGCCTTGGAGACATTGGTGCTATGAGTGGAAAGCCTGTAATGGAGGGTAAAGGACTGCTATTCAAAATCTATGGTGGTATAGATGTGTTTGACATAGAAGTTGATGAAAAAGACCCTGAGAAATTTTGTGAAGCCATTGAGAAAATAGCTCCTTCATTTGGTGGTATCAACTTGGAGGATATCAAAGCTCCGGAATGTTTTTATATCGAAGAAAGACTGAAAAAGACACTGGACATTCCAGTGATGCATGACGACCAGCACGGTACGGCTATCATCTCCGCAGCAGGCTTAAAGAATGCTTTGGAAGTTGCCGGTAAGAATATAGGCGACGTAAAGATTGTCGTCAATGGAGCCGGAGCAGCTGCTATCAGTTGTACAAAATTATATGTAGCATTAGGAGCTAAAGTAGAAAACATTCTCATGTTGGATTCTAAGGGAGTCATCACTGACAACAGAGAGAAACTCACACCACAGAAAGCAATGTTTGCTACAGCAAGAAGAGACGTCCATACTCTTGAAGAAGCTATCAAGGGTGCAGACGTATTCGTAGGTTTATCGAAGGGCAATATCTTGTCTCAAGACATGATTCGCTCCATGGCTGAAAACCCTATCGTGTTTGCATTGGCCAATCCTGTACCCGAAATTAGTTATGAGGATGCCGTTGCCAGCCGTCCCGATGTATTGATGTCAACTGGACGTAGCGACTATCCTAATCAGATTAACAACGTAATCGGGTTCCCCTATATCTTCCGTGGTGCGTTGGATGTCCATGCCAAAGCTATCAACGAGGAGATGAAATTGGCTGCCGTAGAAGCTATTGCCAATTTGGCAAAACAAACAGTTCCCGATGTCGTAAATCAAGTTTATCATGTTACGGATTTGTCATTTGGCCCTAAATACTTCATACCGAAGCCTGTAGACCCACGTTTGATTACAGAAGTAAGTGCAGCCGTTGCCAAAGCAGCTATTGAGAGTGGTGTGGCTCGTAAGACTATTACAGACTGGGATTCATACAAACAAGGATTGTTACAGTTGTTGGGACAGGAAACAGCTTTGACCAGAAAACTTCACGAAACAGCTAGACTACATCCGCAGAAAGTAGTATTTGCTGAGGGTGGACACCCAACAATGATGAAAGCTGCAGTACAAGCTAAACAAGAAGGTATATGCTTTCCTATCCTATTAGGTAATCCTGACCGTCTTAACCGTTTGGCTCAACGATTGAAATTAAATCTTGATGGTATCGAAATTATCGATATGCGTGCCGATCAAGAACAAGGACGTCGTGCTACATTTGCAAAACATCTAGCCGAAAAGAGAGCTCGTAATGGATATACTTTTGAAGAGGCTTACGACAAGATGTACGAACGCAATTACTTTGGTATGTCTCTAGTAGAAGATGGTATAGCCGATGCTTTCATCACAGGTCTATACACCAAATACAGCAATACTATCAAAGTTGCAAAAGAAGTGATTGGTGTTCGCGAAGGCTATAAGACATTTGGCACCATGCATATCCTTAATACAAAAAAGGGTATCTATTATATTGCCGACACATTGATTAACCGTCACCCTGACGAGAACGTACTTACAGACATCGCTAAGTTATCAGCCCACACTGTAGAGTTCTTTAACGAGACTCCGGTTATGGCCATGCTAAGCTATTCTAACTTTGGTACCGACGAAGTTGGTAGCCCCGTTAAAGTTCACATGGCGGTAGAGCAAATTCAGAAGGAGTTTCCCGATTTGGCTATAGATGGTGAAATGCAAGTCAACTTTGCGCTCAACAAAGAGTTGAGAGACGACAAGTTCCCATTCTCACGCCTAAAAGGTAAGGACGTCAACACATTGGTATTCCCCAATATGAGTAGTGCAAATTGTAGCTACAAATTGCTACAAGCGCTAGACGCCGATACAGAAATCATTGGCCCGATTCAAATGGGACTCAATAAACCTATTCACTTTACCGACTTCGAAAGTTCTGTTAATGATGTAGTAAACATTACTGCTGTCGCTGTAATTGATGCGTATGTTGAGAAATTGAAGAAAAGTAACAATCAGTAAATACTAACTAATGGTATGCATTTCCCTATTAGGGAATATGCATACCATTTATACTTAATAATTTATGACCAACAAATTGATTATAGAAAAATTATCTTGTACGGACATATCCGTATCATCTGTATCTAAGGTATTCCAAGAAAAAGGAATTCAGTACGAACGATTAACTCATTCAAATTGGTTTGAGCAATTCCCTTACGAGCCAAAAGTAGAATTTGCTATCGCGCATAACGGCCAATACATCTTCATCAATTACAAAGTAGAAGAGGAATCTATAAGAGCGCAAGCGCTCACAGACAATGGACATGTGTGGGAAGATTCTTGTTGCGAGTTCTTCATTTCACCCGACGGACAGACCTATTATAATTTTGAATGTAATTGTATTGGTACGCTATTAGTAGGATTTGGTCCCGGACGTGAGGCACGAACCTTAGCCTATCAAGACATTACAAGCACTGTAGAACGTTGGAGTTCATTGGAACATCGTGAAATAGAAAACACAGAAATAGGCTCTTATACATGGGAATTATCTTTAAAGATACCTACCATGGCATTCTTCAAGCATGATATCAAATCTTTTGATGGACTTGAAATGCAAGGTAATGTATATAAATGTGGTGACAAATTACCGCATCCTCACTTTTTATCACTATTCCCAATCAATCTCCCAAAGCCGGACTTCCATTGTCCAACATTCTTCAAAGAGATTCAATGCTCAAATAAGGCACTTTGATAAGACTGAGGCATATTATACTGTTCATTGCTTGTCTGATTTATAACTCGACTTATGCGCAAAGGAACGAGGTGTATTCAGACAATATAGCTTCATTGCAAATCAGTGGAGTGAATGAGTTATTACCTATATATTATATGGATAGCTCTACTCCACTGACTATTGCTTTTGATGAATTGTCTCACGATTATCACCACTATGCATATAAGATAGAGCATTGTGAATATGACTGGGCGATCTCAAAAGACCTCTTTGAAAATGACTTTATTGATGGATTTGCAGAAGATAACATTATCTATGATGCCCAGCAATCCATCAATACCAACATCTTATACACACATTATTCATTTGAATTGCCCAATAAGGATTGCAGATTCAAGATTGGAGGAAACTATAAGATAACCGTTTATGATCTAAATAATAAAGAACAACCGGAATTTACAGTTTATATTTTGGTTTCAGAACAGACGATGGGAGTAAATCTTAATGTTATTACCAATACGGATATAGACATCAACCATAGCCATCAACAAGTCGAAATGAAGGTAAATTATGGCAGTATAAGTGTTATAAATCCAAGTCAGCAAATCAAAGCTACAATCTTACAAAACGGTAGATGGGACAATATATGCGCAAATCCGACACCCACTTACACTACATCTAGCGGATTACAATGGAGTCATAATAAGGATTTAATATTCTCTGGAGGAAACGAATATCGTAAATTTGAGATTCTAGATGATAATCACCCGACACTGAAAGTTGAATCTATAAAATGGGATGGCAATCTATTCAATGCGTATATTACAACAGATGAGCCACGAACAAGTTACGTATATGACGAATCAGCCAATGGTGCTTTCTTCATTCGCAATAGCGATAATATTGACAATGATACACAATCAGATTACCTAAAAGTACATTTTAGATTAAAATCACCTCGATTAAGCCATCCTATCTACATCAATGGAATATGGACAAATGGCCTATTCAATCAAAAAACAATGCTATCGTACAATGAAGATGAGCAAATGTACGAAACAACCATCCTATTAAAGCAAGGTTACTATTCCTATCAATATTTACAATACCATCCTAATAATGGTGCGATATTTGTTCCTAGTGAAGGAAACTTCTTTCAAACTAGGAACAAATATCAAGCACTCATCTATTATAGAGGTTACGGAGAAAGGACAGATAGACTCGTTGGAGTGGGTCTATCTAATTACCATTAGCCATTCTCACTTTATTCAATATTCGCACATTCAGAGCAAATGCCCTTGTAATAAAGCTGTACTTCATCGACAACATGCCCATGAACGGTCTTGGGCAATTTGAAAGTGGGAACATCTTCATCCATCAAATCAACTATTTTTCCACACTTTTTACAGAAGAAATGAACATGTGGTGCTGTATTACCATCGTAACATGCTTGTCGATCATCAATCGTTATCATTTGCACCGCATTCCGCTCTGCGAGGAGATGCAAGGTATTATAGACTGTCGTCCTACTTAAAGTAGGAATCTCATCATGTAATCCTTGATAGACATCTTCCACAGTTGGATGGGTAAAATGTGTCAGGAGATAATCCATTATAGCCAATCTTTGAGCTGAAGGACGAATACCTCGCTCTACGAGTTTGTGATAAGCACTCTTATTCATTATTACCTGACTGAATAATTAGCTCTACCATTTCTGAAGAGGTGACCATTTTCTGTTCGCCAGTGGTCATGTTTTTTAATGTAACTTTATTAACAGACATCTCGTTCTCACCCACAATAGCAACATAACCTACGTTCTTTGCATTAGCATAATTCATCTGTTTCTTCATCTTAGCTTGGTCTGGATAAACCTCAGTACGAATCCCTGCCTTGCGTGACACCGTTGCTAATTGAAGGCTATAAGCAGCCTCTGCCTCTCCTAAATTCAAGAAAAGAAGCTGTACACTATTGTTCGTTTCCTTCGGATATAAGTCTAGTGTATTAAGAACATCATAAATACGGTCTGCTCCAAAACTAATACCAACCCCACTGATACCGGATAAACCAAAGATACCGGTAAGGTTATCATAGCGTCCACCTCCCGTAATACTACCAATAGGAGTATCCAATGCCTTCACTTCAAAGATGGCTCCGGTATAATAATTCAGTCCACGAGCAAGCGATAAGTCCAACTCTATCGTATTCTCTAAAGTTGCTGCTTTGAGTGAATCTAATATAAATTGAGTCTCTTCAATTCCCTTCAAGCCAACTTCTGAACTTTGCAGGAACTCTCGCATTGTATTCAATTTTTCGTCATTAGTACCCGAAAGCGAGATAACAGGTTGCAATTTAGCTATCGCTTCTTCGCTAATACCATCGTTACGTAGTTCTTCATTGACATTCTCAATACCAATCTTATCGAGCTTATCAATAGCTACAGTAATATCAATGATCTTATCTGCCTCTCCTATCACCTCGGCTATACCGGATAATATCTTACGATTATTAATCTTGATAGCTACGCGAGTGCCAAATTTAGAGAAGACAGTATCAACGATCTGCATCAGTTCTACCTCATTCAGTAATGAGTCTGATCCCACAATATCAGCATCACACTGATAGAATTCACGATAACGTCCCTTCTGGGGTCTATCTGCTCGCCATACCGGTTGAATTTGATAACGTTTAAAAGGAAGCTGTAGCTCTTCCCTATGCATAGCGACATATCTTGCAAAAGGAACCGTCAAATCATATCTTAGCCCCTTTTCGCAGAGTTTACTTGCTAATTTTACAGAGTTCCTTTCCTCTAATTCCTGATTATCAATCTTTGCTAAATAGTCTCCGGAATTCAATACTTTGAAGAGTAACTTATCGCCCTCTTCTCCATATTTACCCATAAGAGTCTGCAAGGTCTCTAATGCCGGTGTCTCTATCTGTTGAAAACCATAGAGCGAATATACTTCTTTTATTGTAGAGAAGATATAATTCCGCTTGGCCATTTCTATTGGGCCAAAGTCTCTTGTCCCCTTGGGTATACTTGGTTTATTTGCCATTATTTATTTTCTAACAATTGTTTGGGCGCGATCCGGCCCTATTGAAATAATCTTAATTGGAGTCTTCAACTGAGCCTCTAAGAACTCTACATAGCTACTAAACTCCTTGGGGAATTGTGATTCTGAAGTAAATTGAGTCATATCAGTCTTCCATCCGGGTAGCTCTTCATATATCGGTTCAACCTCATCTATATCATATGGGAAATCAGAAGTAACTTCTCCATTCTTCAACTTATAAGCAGTGCATGCCTTAATTGTATCAAAACTATCAAGAACATCGCTCTTCATCATAATCAATTCGGTCACACCATTGACCATAATAGAATAACGCAATTGGACAAGATCTATCCAACCACAACGACGCTCACGCCCTGTAACAGCTCCATACTCATGTCCTAGGTCTCTCAATTTCTTTCCGGTTTCATCGAATAATTCCGTAGGGAATGGTCCGGAACCTACTCGTGTACAATAAGCTTTCATGATACCATACACGTTTCCAACCTTGTTTGGGCCAATACCCAAGCCGATACATGCTCCTGCACAAATCGTATTAGAAGACGTCACAAATGGATATGAGCCGAAATCAACATCCAACATTGTGCCTTGAGCACCCTCACACAAGATGCTAGAACCATCTTGTAAATATCGATTAATCTCATGCTCACTATCCACAAAATGGAATTGACGGAGATATTCAATACCTTCCATCCACTTCTTCTCAACTTCTGTAATATCAAAGTCTGTGTAGTTAAGAGCCTTCAACATTTCAATATGGCGTGCTTTATGGGCTGCATATTTCTCTTCAAATTTGTCAAGGATATCACCAACTCTCAAGCCCGCTCTACTTACCTTATCTGTATAAGTAGGACCGATGCCCTTACCTGTAGTACCCACCTTGTTCTTACCTTTAGCCAACTCTTGTGCGGCATCCAATAATCTGTGTGTAGGCATAATCAGATGAGCCTTCTTCGAGATATGCAATCTTTCTTTAAGAGGGTGCCCACTCTTCTCCAAATCCTTCGCTTCATCCATGAACAAGTCGGGAGCAAGAACTACTCCATTTCCGATGATATTCACCTTTCCGCCTTGGAATATGCCGGAGGGGATTGATCTTAAAACATATTTCTGGCCTTCAAATTCCAAAGTATGTCCGGCATTTGGCCCCCCTTGGAAACGAGCCACAACATCATATTGAGGTGTCAGCACGTCAACAACCTTCCCTTTACCTTCATCGCCCCACTGTAATCCGAGCAGGACATCAACTTTACCTGTTGTGTTCATTGTTCTATAGATATTTCGTTTAATTTCTATTCTACTTGATTCGACTTGTCACGATTAAACTTTGTTTGGCATTTACTACAAAGGCCATAAACGTATAGAGAGAAGCCGTCCTTGTAAAAGCGCTTGTATTTCACCTCATCAATGGCCTTAGCTATCTCCGGATAATATACCTCCGTCACTTTACCACACATCGTACAGATTTGATGGCAATGATTTTTATTAGCATAGCTTATCTCATATTTGGTTCCATCTAGCAATTTATGCCGCACTATCAGGCGTAATTTAAGAAACAACCGCATTGTATTATACAATGTGGCACGACTAACTCTGAAATTAAGTTGCTCTAACTTCCTACTTAACTGTTCTAATGAAAAATGTCCTTCAATCTGATAGGCTGTTTCCAAAATGGCATGTCGTTCCGGAGTCTTCCGTTTATTATTATTTTCCAAATAGCGATCTAGAACGTCACGAGCCGTCTTTAATGCTTCCTCGTTCATATTGCACCTGTCATATTGTCCCACAAAGTTATCAAAAAACTTCTATATATAAAAACATTGATAGACAAAATCTACAATATTCCATCCAACCTCTGTAGAATGATATCTGCCCGCTCTTGATAATCCTCCCCCAAATCCATAAAACGATACAGGCTATTAGTCGCTGCATGTCTGACTCCAACATGCTTACACTTCAATGCTGCGACGATGCTACTTAAATATTCTTGCGCATCAGCATCAGTAGGAATATGTCCATTCACAAACAATCTAGCTAGCAATTGATAAGCCATTATTTGCATCATTTCATTATCCGCCACCATCCATTTATAAGCTAATTGGGGTGAACGCTCCCAATATTGCAACAGATTAAAGGCCAACAACTCCGCCATTTCCTGCGAATTCACTTGTTCACCCCATGCTTCCAACAACTCATCGGTAAGCGATTTCACCGGTATTATCAGCGTTGCAAGAATCTTACATTCCCTGATATTCTCTTGCCACAATGCCAAGGCTAATGCTTCATCCTTGCCGTATTCCACAGCCATCTTTTGCAATTCTGGCAAAGGCACTCCCCAATTAATCTTATAACTGACACCTTTTTGCCCCATAGAATGAGCTGTGGGACCACTCATATACAGCCTGAACGACTGTTTTATCTTCCTTAATTTCTCGTGTGTTATTTCTTCCATTCTATTCTGTTTGCTTATATCAATGTTGCATACTCGGTTGAATATCTCATCATTTGTTGTTCATAAGTCTCAGTGTAATCCACCAATACGTCCGTCACAGTCTTACCATCCGCACCATATTCGAGCTTTAACCACGGATTCAAAAAACCTTTATAAGGTGCTATATTCAGTTTCTTGTATCTTTCCAACACTTCATGATGCAGACTTGCATCAATCTTTACGCCATAGGTTTCAACCATCTGTCGGGCAGCCTCAAAGTCTCCTTCACTCTTGATACGCTGTACTTCTTTAAGTAGTTCTCCAAAAGAGTATCTAAGCTTTTGATAATCATCTACATGTAAGAAAGTCTTCGTATTAAGCTTAAATAGCTTAACATTACCTTCCGAATGGTTTAAAATCCAATTTCCTATCAACGCCCTATTCCTCATATGCGCCTCTTCCAGTTGTTGTCCTTCCTTTATTCTCACATTTTGAGTCAGCAAGCCATTCAACAAATAGGTATAGTATTGACTCTTGTAGGCTTCAGAAGAATCTAATAATCCTAACTCTATCAGCTTCGGATCTGCCACATAATAGAGTCCGAACAAATCTGCCCTAGCCTCCTCTATCGTATTACCATAAGCTTTTAAAGCCTCCGTTGTAACACCGGGCAAAGTCCGTCCACTTCCATGCCCTAGACATTCATGCAGGTCAGTATGCAAATCATCGCAGATATCACCATACTTTTCTATCAGTTGGCGAGTTGCATCATCGTCTACAAATTCCTCCAAAAAGCCGTTGCCTTTTGCTATCTTATTATAAGCAGAAGTGAGATTTCCTATTGTCACACTTTTACTGCCATATTCTGTTCGAATCCAATCAGCATTAGGCAGATTGATTCCTATTGCGCTCGACGGATACTCATCGCCACCCAACATAGCGGCATTAACAACATTAGCTGTGACACCTTTTACTACTGGTTTCTTGAATTGAGGAGCAACCGGAGAGTGGTCTTCAAACCATTGGGCATTCCTACATATCGTTTGTGTTCGTTGAGTAGCTTGCAAATCCTTATATTCCACAAGCCCTTCCCAAGTACCTTTCATACCAAGTGGGTCACCATACACTTCTATAAAACCATTGATAAAATCTACTTGTCCATCTAGTTCTTGCAGCCATTCAATAGAATAATTATCAAAAACTTCTAAATCTCCTGTTTCATAGTAACTTATCAACAATTCTATAACCCTTACTTGAGTTTCATTTTCAGCAAATTCCTTTGCCTTTCCTAGCCAATATACAATTTGTTGTAAGGCTGAACGATACATGCCATCCACTTTCCAAACTCGCTCCGATATACCATCGGCTGTTTTCAGCAGTTTGGAATTAAGTCCCCATGAGACTTTGCTATCCGGATATTTTTTGCGCAACTTGTCATAATATGCTTCTACTTCCGCTTGTTGTACCCCTTCGTAAAAATTACAAGCAGACGTTGATACCAAATCATCCCCATCGGTCTGATTGACTCTACGGGCACAAACTTCCGGAGAAAAGATGACCAGACATAGCTCATCTAGCAAATCTTTAGCATGTTCGTCAGTTTTTAATGGTAAAACTGATTCATCTACTTGCATCACTTGTTGACGCAAATAAGCCTCTGAAAAATCTGGTACAAACTTCTCACAACCATAATGATGATGTATTCCACTAGAAAACCAAACTCGCTTTAAATACACTACAAGCGCATCCCAACTACTATTATCACCATGATTCGTGCTATTCGTATAGACAGCCTCAAGCATCCGTCTAATACGTAGGTTATACTTTCCATTTTGGTCGAACGTGATGTCACGCCCTATCAACGTTGCTTTCGACAAATAATATATATATAATTTCTGCTGAAGAGTCAATTCTTCAAATCCTTCTAACTTATATCGCAGCATCTGTAAATCTGCGAATCGTTCTCCCGAATAATTAAAATTATCTTGCATTCTTCTTTTATATGTTTGTTCACTCGTTATTATCCGCCTTTCCTTTTGATGAAGAGGGCCTTTTGGTATAGCCTCCATGCTGAAACCTATATTCTCGCGGAGTACACTTATTCTGTTTATAAAACGCAGCATAAAAGCTCTGCCTGTTGGCAAACCCGACCATATCGGACACATCTTCCATATTCAATTTACCGAATCTCTTACTCGCCAAAATACCCATAGCCTCTTCTACGCGATACTTATTTACCAAAGAAGTATAGTTCATGTGAAACTTCACATTTACTACTGCAGAGATATAACGAGTGTTAGTACCCAAATCTTCTGCCAGTTTTTTTGCAGAGTAGTCCTTATCCTTATAATGTTTCTGTTTAAACAGAATCTCATGAACTTTCTTCTTAAGCTCATCCATTAAACACGAATTGACCAACGAACGGTACACGGCCTTCTTTTCTTTCTTCTCTGTAATATTATACTTACTCATAGCAATATACTTTTGACTAGACAAATATAGGGAAAAATAATAACATTACCGACTTTACTTATCATTTTTTACTACCGTCGATTATAAGATATATACCACTATATCACAGTAACCAGCATCATTTTTCCTTGTATTCCAAATCTAATAGCAATCAGCCATCTATACCATCAATCCGTTGCACGGGCTTAGCAACACTGCTGTCAAGCCCATTCAGCAATTCTGCAAATACACAACAGCAATTCTGCAAAGCCCACTCAGTAAAATCAGAAACGCCTAGTGCTAATCCATGCGAGACTTATAGTCTTCGTAATCATACTCTCGAAGGATAGTTAAATTACCGCTATCATCAGCTATTCCTAATGCGGGATGCGAGATACCATTGAATGTATTGGTCTTGACAGTAGTGTAATGTATCATGTCCTCAAATATAATATTCTCTCCAATTTGCAGTTGATGGTCGAACTGCCAACTACCCATGAAATCGCCGGATAGACAGCTATTGCCACCTAATCTATATATATAGGCATCTAAACTTGCACCGTTTGCCGCCTCCATGGGTAAAGTCTTCGCATTGCGTACAGCTGGCTGATAAGGCATTTCAAGACAATCGGGCATATGACAAGTAAAACTTACATTCAATATGGCAGTCTGTATGCCATGGTCTTCTACCACATCTACAACCTGCGATACGAGCGGACCAGTCTGCCAAGCAAAGGCACTACCAGGCTCAAGTATTACTTGCAGATGAGGATATCTATCATGGAAACCTTCCAAAATACGAATGAGTAGGTCAACATCATAGTCACTTCGTGTCATCAAATGTCCCCCACCAAAATTAATCCACTTCAATTGTGAGAACCAAGGAGAAAACTTTTCTTCTATATGTTGGAGTGTACGCTGGAACACATCGGCTCCACTCTCGCAATGACAATGACAATGAAAGCCCTCTACGTCGTTCGGAAATGTGACCGGAAGCTTATCGGCCGTAACTCCAAATCGCGTACCGGGGGCACAAGGATTATACAAATCAGTACCAACTTCCGAATATTCAGGATTTACCCGCAGGCCTATGCTTATCTTAGGATTGCCAGCTTTCACTCTTTGAGCGTATCGAGCGTATTGCGATAACGAATTAAATGTCAGATGACTAGAGTGCTTTGCAATTTCGTCTATCTCATAATCAGTATATGCAGGAGAGAACGTATGCGCCTTACTCCCAAACTCGTAAAATGCCAATTTAGCCTCATTGAGAGAGCTAGCAGTCGTTGCTCCGATATACTCTTTAAAAATTGGGAAAGTTTTCCACAAAGCATAAGCTTTAAAAGCCAATATTATTTCTACATCAGTAGCTTTTGCAACATGCTGAATCAATTCCAAATTACGTCTCAGTTTGGATTCTTCCAAGATATAAATCGGACGATGAATCCCTGCAAAAGTAGTCAAGTCGACAGTCATTCTCTGTAAAGTTAGTATTTTATAGTGCAAAGATAGTTTTTTAATCAGTAATAAATTGGGAGTTTATAATAAAATTCATAAATTTGCATCGGTAAATATTTACAGACGGATGAAGCTAGTAATAATGACTAAATCTTCTTTCTTTGTTGAAGAAGATAAAATTCTTGTCACACTCTTTGACGAAGGGATGGACAATTTACATCTCTATAAGCCAGATTCATCCTCTCTTTATGAAGAGCGACTATTGTCGTTAATCCCAGAACAGTATTACAAACGTATCACCCTACACGAGCATTTCTACCTCAAGAAAGAATATAATCTGGCTGGCATTCATTTAGACACTCCTTCTATAGAAGTGCCGGATGGCTACAAAGGCAAGGTTAGTCGCACATGCACAGATATTGCTCAACTCAAAGAAATGAAGAAGAAATCAAACTACGTCTTTTTGAAGAATGTATTTGATTGTATTGAGTTTAAGGATGAAAGGTCGAATTTCAGTATAACAGAACTGGAGAATGCCGCAGCTAAAAGGCTTATAGATAAGAAGGTATATGCGCTAGGAGGTATGGGACTCGATAATATTGCAATCGCTAAAGAACTTGGATTTGGCGGAGTAGTGATTTGTGGCGATATGTGGAAACGGTTCGACATTCACAACCAAGTAGACTTTAAAGATTTGGTAGGCCACTTCGAGCAATTAAGAAAAGCAATTGATTAATAAACTTAAATCAAAATAAAACGCTAATGGAAATGAGTGAAAACAACTCTTTTTTGGTTTTCTCGGGAACAAGTACGAGATACCTTGCAGAAAAAATTTGTGCCAGTCTCGGTTGTCCCTTAGGCAATCTAGTAGTAACAAGATTCTCTGATGGTGAATTCGCAGTGTCTTATGAGGAATCCATTCGCGGCCGTGACGTCTTCCTCGTACAAAGCACTTTTCCCAATTCAGACAATCTTATGGAGCTTCTGTTGATGATTGACGCAGCCAAACGTGCTTCTGCACGCCATATCATTGCCGTTATTCCCTACTTCGGATGGGCACGTCAGGACCGCAAAGACAAACCGAGAGTCAGCATTGGAGCCAAGCTAGTGGCCGATCTTCTCAGTGTTGCGGGCATTGATAGATTGATTACAATGGACTTGCACGCCGACCAGATTCAAGGATTCTTTGATGTTCCTGTAGACCACTTGTATGCTTCAGGCGTCATTCTGCCTTATTTACAGAGTCTTCACTTGAAGGATTTAGTGATAGCTTCGCCCGATGTGGGTGGTTCTAAGCGTGCTAATACCTACGCTAAGTACCTCGGTTGTCCGCTCGTTCTTTGCAACAAAACACGCGCTCGTGCCAATGTTGTAGACAGCATGCAAATTATTGGTGACGTTGCCGGCAAGAATGTGGTTATCGTTGATGATATGGTAGACACCGCAGGAACCATTACCAAGGCGGCCGACATAATGAAAGAAGCCGGAGCTTTGAGCGTTCGTGCATGCGCTTCACACTGCGTTATGAGCGGTCCTGCATCTGAGCGTGTACAGGATTCGGCTTTGGAAGAGATTGTATTCACCGACTCTATCCCTTATTCTCACCGCTGTGCGAAAGTTAAGCAGCTCTCTGTTGCCGATATGATAGCCGAAACTATCAAGCGCGTAGTTCAGAATGAGAGCATCTCTTCACAATATTTGGTATAAAAATTATCTATATATAAAAAAGAAACCCCGGTTATCAATTTGATAACCGGGGTTTTATATATGACAGAATATTTATTCTAAGACCTCTATACAAAGACAAGTTGTGGTAGATGTGCTCACTCTGAACCTATTATCCGTTCTCTCTCCTACCAACCATATGATTTTCCCGTTGGCATCTTCCACGACTAATTGCACTTCTTTTTGGAATCGTGTGCGCTTCTTATCGGTCAAATAGTCACTTATAAGCTTAGAACCTGCCATACCAAATGGGACAAACCGATCGCCTGTAACAGCATACCTTACCGTCAACGGATAGGCTGTTTTATTGAAATCCAATGTTGCCCTATTGCGTTCTCGGCTAATAATGAAGCTCTCATCATATTTACATTCAGAGAATTTGAACTTCTTTTGCTCATCCCAAACATATACTCCATTCTCCGGAATTTTTATTTTCCTTTGTAAATCTTGGGACATTGCAATCGAGAGTATCAAATATTGGCGGTCTATTAGTAATCCCCAATCACAAGAACTCCATCTTTTTCCTACTCCATCCGGTATAGAATGCCATATTTCTTCTATTTGCGGTGGAGAGAACTGATATGCTGTTAATAATTCAAACAGAACAAACTCACCATAAAAATATTCTTGCAACTTAGTTTTACTGATGAGTATTTCCGTCTCTTTTTGGGAAACTATCACATCATTAACAGCTTGTTTGACAGTCTCATCCAGTATATTCTCCGCCCCAGATAAGTATAGAAGAGTACGTGACATGTTTCTCCGAAATGCAGGATTCATATTTTCCATCAGTGGAATCACTTGATGTCGAATCTTATTTCTCACGTATTCGTCTCCCAAATTAGAGCTGTCAACAACGTAAGATTGCCCTATTTCGGCGAGATAATCCATGATTTCTGATCGCGACACACACAGCATAGGGCGCAAAACATGGCCATTTTGAGGAGCAATACCGGTCAGTCCATGAAGTCCGGTACCCCTTAATAGATTGATAAAAAACGTCTCTATACTATCATCTAGGTGATGCGCCACACATATACCTTGCCCATCCAAGTCTTTCAACAACTGTTCGAAATAATTATAACGCAGTTGTCGGGCAGCCATTTCAATACTTAATTTATACTTCTTTGCATATTCATAAGTATCAAAATGGACTGTATGAAACTTAATATCTAATTGTTGACACAGGTCTTTGCAAAATTTTTCATCGCGTATCGACTCTTCTCCACGCAAATTAAAATTGCAATGAATAGCCTCAATAGAGTATCCTAATCCACAAAGTACACGTAATAAGGCTACACTATCAGGACCACCACTCAATCCGACAAGATAAGTTGCATCGTGATTCAGCAGATGCTCATGCCTAATAAAGTCTCTAACCTTATTTATAAAAAGGCTTTGTGCTTTACTCATTATTCTACATACAATACCAATCCCTTCAAATATTCACCTTCAGGATGATAAATATTGATTGGATGATCAGCCGGTTGATGAAGTTGATGCAAGATTCTTACATGGCGACCAGCCTGTGCTGCCGCAGTAAAAACAGCACTACGGAAGTTGTCTTTAGTAATAACTTGCGAACAACTAAACGTAAACAAGATACCACCACGCCTGATTTTCTGCAATCCTTTGACGTTCAAACGCGTGTAACCTTTCAATGCATTGTGTACAGCGGCACGATGTTTGGCAAACGCCGGAGGATCTAACACCATCAAATCATATGTATCATCATGTTGATCAAGATATTTAAAAGCATCCTCACAGATTGCTTCATGTCGCAAATCATTGGGAAAATTGAGGTCTATGTTTCTATTTGTCAACTCAATAGCCTTAGCACTACTATCTACAGAATGGACTAATTTGGCTCCACCTCGCATCGCATAGACAGAGAATCCACCTGTATAGCAGAACATATTCAGCACTGATTTCCCGGCAGAATATTGCTCTAAGAGCATTCTATTCTCACGTTGGTCTACAAAGAAACCTGTCTTTTGGCCACGCAACCAGTCTACATGGAATTTCAAACCATTCTCTATGGTCACGTCATCATCCGTATTGCCGTGGATAAAGCCATTTTCTTGTCCTAGTTCCGCTTTGAAAGGGAGGGTTGTTTCGCTTTTATAATAAATGGCATCCAGCTGGTTTCCCATCACTTCCAACAAAGCTTCACATATCTGATAACGACTTAAATGAATGCCAACACTATGCGCCTGCATCACAGCTGTCCGCCCATAACAATCTATAATAAGCCCCGGCACTAAGTCACCTTCACCATGTACCAGTCGATAAGTCATGTTTTTACTACCAACAACACCAATTCTCGCTCTCATAGTCAGTGCATCCGACAATCTTGAGGTCCAAAAATCATGGTTGATTTCAATGTCTTTGAAAGACAATACTCGTACAGCTATTGAACCAATTTGGAAATGCCCAACGGCAATAAAGTTCTTATCTGCCGTATAGACACGTACAACTTCGCCCTCTTCTATACCTTCATCAGCATGATGGATAGCCCCAGAGAATATCCAAGGATGGAAACGTTTTAATGATTCTTCTTTACCTTTCTTTAAGTAAATTGACTTATATGGCATAATTATGAATTGCTACTTAATGCTATTTTATTATTATCTGTATCCTGTTTCTCCTCTTCGTTTGCTATCAAATCATAGTCTTTAGTCTTCATAAGACGAGAAATTTCTTCATAAAGATTGACACATGCCCACGCATCAATAGCTGCATATACTTGCTGCTTTTCATTTAATACATCGGCATCCCAATTGGTGAGTCGTTGACGTTTACTGATCTTCTCATGAAAGATATTTGCATACAACTTCTGTAAACTCATATCCTTAATGCCAAGCAAGCCGACAATGTCCTGTAAATCGATAAAGAAACCGGGCACAAAAGCAGTGCGCCGATGTAGAGATAGTAAATCATCGTGCCATGACAAACCAATTTTGGGGACTGTAGTATCCTCCAATAGTCTAATAATAGGTGGACACATTCCTATCCTATTGAGCCGAAACAGGAAGCAAGTATCATGATTTGCCACTTGCAACAAAGATACTTTATGGCTCTCTCCTTTGTGAAAGGCAGGTCTAGTCTCAGTGTCAACACCTAAAATCTTACTTGATAGCAAATAGTCTACAGCTTTCTCAGCCTCACCTTCAGACAAGATTGTGATGATTCGCCCCGAAAATGAGACTGGTGGCAATAGGCTAATGGCTTTCTTGTCAAATTTACTATATATGATTTTTCTCATAAAGGGAAGTCTAATAGGGTGCAAAATTAGAAAAAAGATATGAATTTATGGGCGGTTATCACTTTTTTACACTATTTTTGCAATTAAATTTTTAAATACGCAAAAAGACATAATGGCAAGAAAAAAAACTGAACGTAAGCCTAAAAATATAAGCGAAGCAATCGGTTTAAAAAACAATATAGGCAGCGAAAAATCAGACTTTTTATTAGGTGTAGTCCTCGTTATAGTGGCAGTATACATGATTATTGCCATGGTATCATATTTCAACACAGGGCAAGCCGACCAAAGTTTACTAGAAGATTTGAGGCCGGGCGAATGGCTCAATAGCAAGCATGAGTTCTCCAATTACTGTGGTTCATTAGGCGCTATCATTGCATACGAATTGATTGCAGTGAATTTTGGTCTCACATCATTTCTTATTCCGGCTTTTATTATATTGGCAGGTCTTCGTTTGATGCGAGCTTATAGAGTCAATCTTTGGAAGTGGTTCCTATGCACAATGCTTGTTATGATATGGGGCTCTGTCACATTTGCCAAATTCCTAACTCCTTTCATGGGTGGTCAGGTCTTCAATCCCGGGGGAAATCATGGGCTATTTTGCGTCCAACAATTAGAGAATGTCGTAGGCCCTCCGGGCCTTACAGCTCTCTTAGTGCTTGTAGCTTTAACCTTTCTTACCTACTTGAGTGCCGAAACTATCGAAGTGATAAGGAAAGCACTTAACCCTGTTAAGTATCTCACAAACAAAGTTAAGTTCAGCGTCACAAATTTCTCGCACCACGAAGAAAATACTGTCGAACCAGAATCCCCCGAGATTTCCGACTCAGAAGACGAAGAGGAAGAAGATAAAAATGGTGAGCCTACGACTATAACGCCCCAAGAAGAAAAGGTTTCACCGGTAGTAGATTTAACAAATTTCGCTCCTTTGCAAAAGACAGAGAAGCCAGAAGTAAAAAATCCTAGCACTCCAAAATTCGATGAAACCGGTGATAATACACTCAAAGTAGAAGTAGTTAAGCAAGAAGAGACTGCTACCGGTAAGAATCTAAATATCGAAGAGATCCTGAAAACACCTATCAATCCATTGGAGCCATACACCAAATATAAGTTCCCCACATTGGACTTATTGAAAAAGTATGATGATAACGGTAGTCCACAGGTGGATATGGACGAAATCAAGGCCAACAATGCTCGTATTGTAGAAGTGCTTAATAGCTTCCGTGTCAGCATCAAAGAGATTAAAGCAACAGTAGGTCCAACCATCACCCTCTATGAGATTACTCCTGCAGAAGGTGTAAGAATCAGTAAGATTAGAAACCTAGAAGACGACATTGCACTTAGTCTTTCTGCTCTCGGAATTCGTATTATCGCTCCTATTCCGGGCAAGGGAACCATCGGTATAGAAGTTCCTAACAAGCATCCACAAATAGTTTCAATGGAAAGTATCCTCAATTCAAAGAGATTCCAAGAGACTAAGATGGAGCTACCATTAGCCATTGGTAAGACTATTACCAACGAAGTGTTCATGGTAGACTTAGCCAAACTGCCCCATTTACTTGTTGCGGGTGCCACAGGCCAGGGTAAATCCGTTGGTCTAAACGCCATCATTACTTCCCTACTCTACAAGAAACATCCGAACGAATTGAAATTCGTGCTAGTCGATCCCAAGAAAGTTGAGTTCAGCATCTACCATAAGATAGCCTCTCACATGATGGCTTGTCTACCCGAAAACGACGAAGAACCAATCATCACTGATGTCACGAAAGTCGTAAAGACATTGAAGAGCCTGTGCGCACTCATGGATCACCGCTATGATTTATTAAAGATTGCCGGAGCAAAGAACATTAAAGAGTACAACAAGAAATACGTCAATCACGAACTCAATCTGACCAAAGGGCATGAATATATGCCTTATATCGTGGTCATTATCGATGAATTCGGAGATTTGATTATGACTGCCGGCAAAGAGATTGAACTACCAATAGCCCGTATAGCACAGTTGGCACGTGCCGTAGGTATCCACATGGTCATTGCCACACAGCGTCCAACAACCCATATCATCACCGGTAATATCAAGGCTAACTTCCCCGGAAGAATGGCATTCAGAGTGAGTTCACAGATTGACTCAAGAACCATTCTCGACCGTTCAGGAGCTAATCAACTTGTCGGCCGAGGCGACTTATTGTTCTTAAATGGCAATGAACCGGTACGTGTACAATGTGCCTTCGTTGACACACCGGAAATAGAGAACATCAATAATTATATTTCTGACCAGCCGGGACCCGTAGAACCAATGGAATTACCGGAGCCTCCATCAGACGAAGGTGGAAGTGTTGGCAACGGAGGTAGTGCCGACATACAGAATCTTGACCCATTCTTCGAGGAAGCCGCCCATGCCATCGTTATTTCACAACAAGGTTCTACCAGCATGATTCAGCGTCGTTTCTCTATCGGATACAATAGAGCGGGTCGCCTAATGGATCAATTAGAGCAAGTAGGTATTGTTGGTGCGGCACAGGGTTCCAAACCTCGTGACGTCTTAATTCAAGATGAAAACCAACTAAACATATTGCTTGCCCAACTCCACGGAGCCTGATATATATTTCCTTAAAAGCAATAAAACTATTGCAAGAGTTCTTAAAGTTAGATAAATACACTAAAAGTCTCATCTCATCACAGTGTATTTTTCTAACTTTGCTCATATTAAAACTAAAAGAATATGAACAAGAAACTATTCACATTATTATTTTTTATATCAGCTTGCTTTACAGGTTTGAAAGCTCAGACTCCCTCTCAAACCATGCAAATACTGGATAAGACGGCAGCTACATTGAATACAAAAGGAGGTGCCAGCGCTAATTTTTCGATTTCAGGTGATAATATTGGGAAAACAAGTGGTACCGTAACTGTTAAAAAGAATAAGTTCGTTGCCCACTCCCCTCAAGCCACAATCTGGTATAACGGAAAGACGCAATGGACTTACATGAAAAGTTCCAACGAAGTAAACATCACTACTCCTAATGAGGCCAAGCAAGCTGTAATGAATCCTTATGCATTCGTGACCATCTATAAGAGCGGCTACAACATGTCATCCAGTACGCAAGGGAATAATTATAAAGTTCATTTAACAGCCCAAAATACCAAACGTCCACTCAAAGAACTTTATCTGCTTATCAACAAGAAGACTTACGTTCCTAGCCAAGTGAAGGTGTTACAAGGAAAGAATTGGCTTACCATTAATATTACCAACTTCCAAAAGAAGAAGATATCAGACAGTGTTTTCTCGTTTAATTCTAAAGAATATCCTTCGGCAGAAGTGATCGATTTACGATAGAAAACAGTTTTTAGGTCCCCAATCGGACGCTAACCAATATTCAACACATCTATCTCATATTACTGCGACGCCTTTGCAATATCACTGCCTAGTCATCGCAGTAATGCTGTAAAGCCTGTTCACCGTTGCTGACTCGGCATTTCAGCAATATCTAAGAATTCACATGATAACACAAAACCATGTAATGAGCTTTTCCATAATAAACCAACTTTATCGCAACACTCAAATATAACATTCTTTAACCCCATTGAGTAACAATTGTTACTCATCCACTTCCATTAACTAACCTATCTTTGCGCCATCATTAATCAATTATTATATTAAAACATTATGATGGAAAATAAGATGTTCTGTTTTCAATGTCAAGAAACAGCAAAAGGTATTGGATGTACTTTAAGAGGCGTATGTGGAAAATTGCCACAGACTAATAAATACATGGATTTACTACTGAGTATTACTAGAGGTATCGGTACGATAGACCATGAACTCAGTAAAGCAGGTATCAATACTGGTATAGAGGTAGATGACTTCATTGTTGATGCGCTCTTTACAACCATCACTAATGCGAATTTTGACGATGAAGCTTTGCTTAAACGCATTGATAATGGAATCGAACTCAAGAAGCGACTCATGACTTTGACGGATCAGAACAACATCTCCCTACCCGATTATCAAGAAGTAAAATGGACTGGAGAGAGAAATGAATACGACGCAGAAGGAGAAAGACAAACCGTACTTCGCAATACCAACGAGGATCTGCGCTCGCTGAAAGAACTTATGGTTTTGGGCTTGAAAGGAATTGCTGCCTATTACGAACATGCTGCCCGTCTCGGCTATCGGGATGAAACCATCACAGACTTCATGAGTGCGGCTTTGGCCGGCATTACTGATCCAGATACTGAAATGAATACACTGCTTAACCTCGTACTAGAGACTGGCAAGCAAGGCGTGGCTGTCATGGCACTCCTAGACAAGGCCAATACCAGCTCATACGGCAATCCAGAAATCACAAAGGTCAATATCGGTGTAGGCAAAAGGCCGGGTATATTAATTTCCGGACACGACCTTCACGACATAGAAGACCTATTGAAGCAGACCGAAGGTACCGGTATCGATGTGTATACACACGGCGAGATGCTACCAGCACACTATTACCCACAGTTAAAGAAGTACAAGCATTTGGTAGGAAACTATGGTAATGCATGGTGGAAACAGAAAGAAGAATTCTCGACTTTCAACGGTCCTATCGTATTTACGACCAACTGTATCGTTCCACCATTGCCTAACGCCAACTATAAAGAGCGCGTATTCACGATGAACTCTACCGGATTCCCCGGTTGGAAGCACATTGAGACACAAGCTAACGGACACAAGGACTTCTCTGAAGTAATAGAATTGGCCAAGACATGTGAAGCTCCTACCGAAATAGAACAAGGAGAAATTATCGGCGGTTTCGCACATAACCAGGTATTCGCTCTTGCCGATAAAACAGTCGAAGCTGTTAAGAACGGTGCCATCCGCAAGTTTGTTGTTATGGGGGGATGTGACGGTCGCTTCAAAGATCGCAACTATTACACTGAATTCGCTCAGAAATTACCCAAAGATGTCATCATCCTTACCTCCGGTTGTGCCAAATATAAGTACAATAAATTGAACCTTGGAGATATCAACGGCATTCCACGTGTACTTGATGCAGGACAATGTAATGACTCTTACACATGGGCTGTTGTAGCATTAAAGTTAAAGGAAATCTTTGGAGCAGCCGATATCAACGACCTACCTATCGCATTCAACATCGCATGGTACGAACAAAAGGCTGTCATCGTACTATTAGCCTTGCTGAGTTTAGGCATCAAAAATATCCATATCGGCCCTACACTTCCTGCATTTGTATCGCCAAACGTACTCAAAGTACTTGTAGACAACTTCGGATTAGGCGGTATCACAACTGTAGAAGAAGACTTAAAACTGATGATAGGATAACGATCAGTATGATACTATTCACATGTACAACGGTTCTTCATTGACCAGCAGGTCGAGAAAGAGCCGTTGCTCTTGTATGGTAAGTTTTTTTTTAGTACCTTTGCATCCAATTATTATAATAAGGTATATACAAAAAATGATAACAGTTTCGAATCTTGCAATCCAGTTTGGAAAGAGAGTTCTTTATAAAGATGTAAATTTAAAATTCACTCATGGTAACATCTATGGCGTCATCGGAGCCAATGGTGCGGGTAAGTCCACCCTATTAAAGGCCATCAGTGGTGAACTTGAGCCAAACAAGGGAACTGTAGAACTCGGTCCGGGTGAGCGCCTGTCTGTGCTGGAACAAGACCACTTCAAGTACGATACATTCAAAGTATTGGATACAGTCCTCATGGGACACCAGCCTCTATGGACCAACATGAAAGAGCGCGAAGCCCTCTACTCCAAGCCAGAGATGACAGAAGAGGATGGAAACAGGGCTGCAGAACTAGAAGAAAAGTTTGCTGAAATGAATGGTTGGGAAGCTGAAAGCGAAGCTGCTCAACTACTCCAGAACCTCGGAATCAAAGAAGATAGACACGATAAGTTGGTGAGTGAACTTTCTAACAACGAAAAAGTGCGCGTCATGTTGGCCAAAGCTCTTTTTGGACACCCTGACAACCTGCTACTCGATGAGCCTACCAACGACTTGGATCTCGACACAGTAGAATGGTTGGAAGAATATCTTGGCAACGTAGAACAAACAGTCTTGGTTGTCAGCCACGACCGTCACTTCTTGGACTCAGTAAGTACCCAGACTGTAGATATTGACTTTGGCAAGGTTACTGTATTCTCCGGGAACTATAGTTTCTGGTATGAGAGTTCGCAATTGGCACTCCGTCAGGCTCAAAATCAGCGCATGAAAGCAGATGAGAAACGTAAGCAATTGGAAGAATTTATCCGCCGTTTCTCTGCCAATGTGGCAAAGAGTCGCCAGACCACCAGCCGCAAGAAAATGCTAGAGAGACTGAATGTAGAAGAAATTCGCCCAAGTAGCCGTAAATATCCCGGTATTATCTTCCAAATGGAACGTGAACCCGGAAACCAAATTCTTGAAGTAGAAGGGTTAAAAGCGGTTGATGCTGATGGCACAGTACTCTTCGACAATGTCAATTTCAACATAGAAAAAGGAGAAAAGGTAGTATTCCTTAGCCATAATCCAAAAGCCATGACGGCACTATTTGAGATTATCAATGGCAACAGGGAAGCTACTGCTGGAACCTACAAATGGGGCGTTACCATTACAACGGCCTACTTGCCTCTTGATAACACAGAATTCTTTGACAGCGATTTGAATCTAGTAGACTGGCTCGGACAATTTGGTACAGGAAACGAAGTCATGATGAAAGGCTATCTCGGCCGAATGCTCTTCAGCGGCGAAGAGGTGGAGAAGAAAGTCAACGTGCTTTCCGGTGGAGAGAAAATGCGTTGTATGATTGCTCGCATGCAATTGCAAAACGCAAACTGTCTCATACTAGATACCCCAACCAACCACCTAGACCTTGAAAGTATTCAAGCTTTCAACAATAACCTAGTCAACTTCAAAGGCAACATATTATTCTCAAGTCACGACCATGAGTTTATCGAGACGGTGGCAAATCGTATCATAGAATTGACTCCAACAGGAACAATAGACAAATTGATGAGTTACGACGAGTACATCTACGATGAACAGTTGAAAGCCCAAAGAGCAACTATGTACTAATCCAAATGCCATCTTTTATTTTCTCAAAAAGGTGGCATAACATTTGCATAGAACCTTTATAAATAGTTTATATGATGTCAGAAGAAAACATAAAAGAAACAGAACTGAACGAGGATAAGAACCAGCAGAGTGCTGAATCTACAGAAAACCAACAAGAAGATGTAGAAACTCAAGAAGCTGAAACAAAAACAGAAGAACCGAAAGAAGTAGACCCTCTAACAGAAGTACAACAAAAGTTAGATAGTCTGACCGATCAATATCTTCGTACAGTTGCAGAATTTGAGAACTACAAAAAGCGTACTCGTAAAGAGAAAGCCGAATTGATAGAGAATGGTGGAGAACGTTCTATCTCTGCAATTCTCCCTATTATTGACGACTTTGAACGTGCTCTAGACGATAAGACCGAAGATCCGAAAGCCATCAAAGAAGGTATGGAACTTATCTTCAAGAAGTTTATGAAATCGCTAGAAGGACTTGGCGTCAAGAAGATTGATACCGAGGATGCCGAGTTCAACACAGACTTCCATGAGGCTATTGCCATGGTTCCCGGTATGGGAGACGACAAAAAAGGCAAAATTATTGATTGCGTTCTTACGGGATATACACTCAACAACAAAGTGATTCGCCATGCCAAGGTGGCAGTAGGACAATAATATGGCACAGAAAAGAGATTACTATGAAGTGCTGGGGCTAGATAAGAACGCCTCAGAAGATGATATAAAGAAGGCTTATCGAAAGCTAGCTATCAAGTATCATCCGGATAGAAATCCCGGAAACAAGGAAGCTGAAGAGAAATTTAAAGAAGCCGCAGAGGCTTACGACACTCTCCATGACCCACAAAAACGCCAACAATACGATCAATTCGGATTCAATGCACCGGGCGGAGGATTTGGTGGCGGATTCAGTGGTGGCATGGATATGGATGATATCTTCTCTATGTTTGGAGATATCTTCGGCGGTCATTCCGGATTTAGTGGATTTAGTGGATTCGGTGGCGGCAGCCAACAACAGAAACCACAATACCGCGGAGCAGACTTAAGACTAAAGGTTAGACTCTCTTTGAAAGAAGTTGCAACTGGTGTAGTCAAGAAATTCAAAGTAAGAAAAGATGTCGAATGTGAGCATTGTCATGGCTCTGGTGCAGAGGCAGGAAGTGGCTCTGAGACTTGTTCTACCTGTGGTGGAAGAGGCTATGTGGTAAAGACCGTTCGTACAATGCTTGGCATGATGCAGACCCAAACAGAGTGTCCTACTTGTCACGGTGAAGGAAGTGTCATCAAAAACAAATGTCATGAGTGCCATGGTAGCGGCGTTAAAAAAGGCGAAGAGGTCGTAGAAATCAAGATTCCGGCTGGTGTTGCCCAAGGTATGGTGGTCAATGTGCCCGGCAAGGGAAATGCCGGGCAACACAATGGGATTTCTGGTGACATCCAAGTTTATATTGAAGAGGAAGAGAATGATACATTTGTAAGAGATGGACAAGATCTCATCTACAATCTCCTACTGGACTTCCCGACAGCGACTTTAGGCGGCGAGGTAGAGATTCCAACACTTCAAGACACGAAAGTTAAAATCAAGATTGAACCGGGAACACAACCCGGTAAAACCCTTAGACTTCGTGGCAAAGGCCTGCCTGCTGTCAGTGGATATGGCAATGGCATCGGAGATATGGTTGTCAACATCAGCGTCTATGTCCCCAAGACTTTGACTGCCGACGAAAAGAGCATTCTAGAAGAATGGACATCCCATGATAACTTCAAAGGCGACAATACCACTAAGCGTACTATATTTCAGAAATTTAGAAACTACTTTTCTTGAAAATGAACTATAAAGAAACTGTAGAATATTTATTCAATAGCACCCCTGTTTTCGAACAAGTGGGTGCTACTGCATATAAGGAGGGATTATCAAACACACACATACTTGACAAACACTTTGGATTTCCGCATCAAACATACAAAACAATCCACATAGCAGGAACCAACGGAAAGGGGTCTTGCTCGCATACCATAGCTTCTATCTTACAAGCAAGCGGATATAAAGTAGGCTTATATACAAGTCCACATCTTGTTGATTTTCGTGAACGCATTAGAGTTAATGGTGAATGTATCAGTGAAGAGTATGTAGTAGATTTCGTCGCAAAAGAAAAAGATTTCTTTGAACCACTCCATCCGAGTTTCTTTGAATTAACCACAGCCTTAGCATTCAAATACTTTAAAGACGCGCAGGTAGACATTGCTGTTATAGAAGTTGGACTCGGTGGACGCCTCGATTGTACCAATATCATTACTCCACTGTTGTCTATCATTACTAACATTAGCCTCGATCATACCCAATTTCTCGGAAATACGATTGCTAAAATCTCTGCTGAGAAAGCCGGTATCATTAAGCTTTCTATACCAGTTGTTGTAGGAGAATATACAGAAGAAAGCAAACCGGTATTCTTGCAGAAAGCATCCGAATGCTCCTCTCCTATCGTATTTGCAGAAGATAGTAAAGAGATTCTTGACGCAACTACCTGTGAGCAAGGGGGGATTGACTATATTTCAAAAGATTATGGTAACTTTCATGGAGAACTGGGAGGGAACTATCAAATTAAAAATACAAACACAGTCTTAACAGCAATCAAACTTCTAAATTCCATTCTCAATATTCCACAAAATGCCATTCATGCCGGTTTCCGGAATGTATGCGAGTCTACCGGGTTAGTGGGACGTTGGATGACTCTCCAGCAGACGCCAAAAGTAATTTGCGACACGGGACATAATGTCGGTGGATGGAATTATATTGCCTCTCAACTTAAAAGTCAACAATATAAGTATTTGCATATCGTTTTTGGCATGGTAGACGACAAAGACATTCTTGCCGTAATGGAAATGTTACCACAGAATGCCACATACTATTGGACTAGAGCTTACAGTAAACGTGCCATACCGGAAGAACAAATTCAAGACATTGGCGATTCATTAGGATACAAAGGACAACATTTTCCTACCGTAAAAGAAGCTTACCTAACAGCATTACAATATGCAAACAAAGAAGACCTTCTATTTATAGGAGGCTCTAGCTATATAGTAGCAGATTTACTCACCTATTTACGCTCTAATATCGCCCAATAAAGGATGATTCTTAAAAAATGTAGTAGCCTGCTTTTTTTCAGTTTTTTAATTTGGGTTATTCATTTTTTTTCAGTTACTTTGCAATAGAGAAAGGTAACTAAAAACTTTACGATATTATGAGCACAACAGAAACTGAAAACATTTGTGGCCTGAGAAGAGAGGATTTTCAGACCACTATTGGAGGTAAGCAAACAGACCTCTACATCCTGAAAAATGCAAATGGAAACGAAGTTGCTATCACAAACTACGGCGGTGCACTTGTTGCTATTATGGTTCCTGACAAAGATGGAAAGAGAGCTAACGTGATTCAAGGGCACGACAATATCCAAGATGTTATTAATTCTCCAGAGCCTTACTTATCAACCCTTATTGGAAGGTACGGCAATCGTATTGCTAAAGGAAAGTTCCAACTTAATGGTAAGAAATACGAACTATTCGTAAATAATGGTCCCAACTGCCTACATGGTGGGGAAACCGGTTGGAATGCCAAAGTATGGGATGCAGTCTTAATGAATCGAAAAGAGTTGTCACTCACTTATGTATCTCCATACGGTGAAGAAGGATTTACCGGAGAAGTAAAAGTTCACGTTACTTATACTTGGACTGACGAAGACGAACTTGTCATCAACTACTTGGCAGAAACGAATAAGAAGACTATTGTTAACCTTACAAACCACGGTTTCTTCTCATTAGCGGGAATTGCCACCCCTACTCCAACCATTGATAATCTGATTTGTGAAATCAATGCTGACTACTATCTACCTATTGATGAAACTTCAATCCCTACAGGGGAAATTCTCAAAGTAGCCGACACTCCATTCGATTTCCGCAGCCCTAAACCTGTAGGACAAGATATAGACGCGGACGATGAGCAAATCAAAAATGGCGCAGGTTACGACCATTGCTACGTATTAAACAAGAATGAAGAAGGCGAAATGTCGTTTGCTGCAAAGATTATAGAACCTAATAGTGGACGAACAATGGAAGTCTATACTACTGAACCCGGTGTTCAGTTATATACTCACAACTGGGCTACAGGATATCCCGGTCAACATGGCGCTACATTCGGGCGTCGTTCTGCCATTTGTTTCGAATGTCAACATTTCCCAGATACCCCTAATCATCCTTATTTCCCAAGTGTACAGCTCTGTCCGGATAGAAAGTACAAACAGAAAACTATCTATAAATTTGGCATCGATAAATAATATCATTTTTCAAAAGGAAATAATCATAAATTTTAAATTAATACAATGAGTCAACAAAAAAAACAATGGAGTGCCATCATCATGATGATTGCGCTCTTTGCTATGATTGCGTTCGTTACTAACCTTTGCAATCCTATGGCTACTATTCTTAAAAATCAATTTGCAGTTTCCAACGTTTTAGCACAGGTAGGAAACTATGGAAACTACATGGCATATCTATTAATGGGTATTCCTTCAGGAATGCTTATCAGAAAGATTGGCTATAAGAAGACGGCTATGGCAGCTCTCGTAATTGGTATCATCGGCCTCTTGTTCCAGTGGTACAGCGGTATGGCTTCTAGCAACAACTTCCTTATTTATTTAATCGGTGCTTTTGTTGCAGGCTGTACGATGTGTATGCTTAACACTGTTGTGAATCCTATGCTTAACCTCCTTGGTGGTGGTGGTAACAACGGAAACCAGCTTATCCAAATAGGTGGTACATTCAACTCTGCAGCAGCTGTAGCTTGCTATATCGTAATGGGCGCCCTTGTAGGAGATGCAGCCAAAGCTAAGATTTCAGATGCAACTCCAGCCTTGATGTTGGCTATTGCTATCTTTGCCGTAGCTTTGATTGTTATTGCTTTAACAAAGATAGAAGAACCTAAGAGTGAGCCTGTCCAGAAAGCAGTTAGCACTGAAAAAGATCCTCATAGTGCATTCTCTTTCCGTCACTTCAACTTGGGTATCCTTGCTATCTTCATGTACATGGGCGTAGAAATTGGTGTACCTAACTATGTAAACCAATACTTGACAACTGCTCCTGATGCTGCTACACCGGGCCTAGGTATGGATACTCAGATTGCCGGACTTATCGTAGCCGTGTACTTCTTGTTTATGATGATTGGACGTTTTACAGGCGGTGTTATCGGTTCTAAGGTATCTGCTAAGATGATGTTGACAATTACATCCGGAGTTTCTGTAATTCTTACTCTCTTCGGTATGTTTGCTCCTACATCAGTTATGGTTACTGTTCCCGGTATTGATTGGGCTAATCTTTCTGTAATTACTGCTCAAGTACCCGTTGGAATCTTCGCATTCTTGTTGGTAGGTATTTGTGCTTCCGTTATGTGGGGTAGCATATTCAACCTTGCCACTGAAGGTCTTGGCAAATATACAGCTATTGCCTCAGGTGCATTTATGACCATGGTATGTGGTTGTGCAGTATTCCAAGGTCTCCAAGCATTAGTTGCCGACGTTACCGGTTCATTCCTGACCTCTTATTGGGTGGTTGTATTGTGTGCAGCTTACATCCTATTCTACGCTCTCATCGGCTATAAGAATGTAAACAAAGATATCCCTGTAGAATAAATAAAAACTATCTCTAACACCTAAACATTTTATATTATGAATATTGAACATGTAAGAAGTAGGTTCATCAAACATTTTGATGGCTTGACTGGTAACATATATACGTCTCCCGGCCGAATCAACCTTATCGGTGAACATACAGACTACAATGGTGGGTTTGTATTTCCCGGAGCTGTGGACAAAGGAATTATGGCAGAGATTAGACCTAATGGTACTGATACTGTCATGTGCTACTCTATTGACCTGAAGGACAGAGTAGAATTCAAAGTGAACGATCCCGAAGGACCACACGCTACTTGGGCACGTTATATCTATGGTATTATCCAAGAGATGAAAAAGCTTGGTGTTGATGTCAAAGGATTTAATACAGCTTTCGCTGGTGACGTTCCCCTTGGAGCAGGTATGAGTTCTAGCGCAGCATTAGAGAGTTGCTTCGCTTTTGCTTTAAACGATTTGTTCGGTGACAATAAGGTTTCTAAATGGGATTTAGCATTAGCTGGCCAAGCTACAGAGCACAAATACATTGGTGTAAACTGTGGTATCATGGATCAGTTTGCAAGTGTCTTTGGGCAAGAAGGTAAACTAATGAGACTCGATTGTCGTAGCCGTGAGTTTGAATATTTCCCATTTAATCCAAAAGGTTACAAACTTGTCTTAGTTGATTCAAAAGTAAAGCACGAGCTAAAGGGTTCTCCTTATAATGATCGCAGAAACAGTTGCGAGAATGTAGTAAAACATATTGCTGCTAAATATCCTGACCAGAAGTTTGAGACATTACGCGACTGCACTTGGGAACAACTCGAAGCCGTTCGTTCAGAAGTTGGTGAAGAAGATTATACACGTGCACATTTCGTTCTTGGAGAGAAGGATCGTGTCCTCGCAGTGTGCGATGCTTTGGAAAAAGGAGACTACGAAACTGTAGGTCAAAAGATGTATGAAACACATTACGGCTTAAGCAAAGAGTACGAAGTAAGCTGTGAAGAACTAGACTTCTTAAATGACCTCGCAAAAGAATGTGGCGTAACAGGAAGCCGAATCATGGGAGGTGGCTTTGGTGGATGTACCATCAATCTTGTAAAGGAAGATCTCTATGACAGTTTTATCAATACTGCTAAGCAAAAGTACACAGAAAAGTTTGGTCATGCACCAGCAGTTTATGATGTAGTTATTAGCGACGGTAGTAGAAAAGTCTGCTAACATCTAAGTACTTCAATAAAAAAGTCCTCACAACTTAAATAATGTTGTGAGGACTTTTATTTGTTATATTCAGCAGATTAATTCTGCTCTACACGCTCTACTTCACCGGGTAAATGGAACTGATATCTTTGATCAAACACCTTATTAACAGTATTAATTTCCAAGAAAGTAGTACCTCCGCCTTCACCAAAAGAACCACTTAGATAGGCAATCTTGTCCTCTAGATTGATATACCCCTTCTGTCTCAACATTCTCAATGCTGCAAAAAACATATACTGTGAAGATACATGCTCCTTCTGATAAATAGGTATTACGCCATAACTTAGATTAAGCCAACGCTGCGTCTTTTCCTTATAACAGATAGCAAGCACTGGAACCGGTCCTCTAAAGGCAGCAAGATTACGTGCCGTCTGACCAGTTTCACTGTCTGTAATAATTCCCTGTACACCTAATTGAACTGTCGATTCTATCGCAGCATGTGCCAAGAACTCTCGTTGGTCACACCCTACATTAATAGGAATTTCAATATCATTCTCACGTTGTTTGTCTCTTTCTGCCTGTTCTGCGATTCTTGCCATCGTCTGAACAGCCTCTACCGGGTATTTTCCACTAGCGGTCTCACCACTTAACATCAATGCATCAGTACGATAATAAATGGCATTTGCAATATCAGTCACTTCCGCTCTTGTTGGACGAGGATTGTTAATCATCGTATGAAGCATCTGAGTCGCTACAATCACAGGCCTCTTTTTCAAAATACATTTGCGTATAATTTGACGCTGAATACCCGGAATACGCTCTATAGGAACTTCTATACCTAAATCTCCTCTGGCCACCATAATACCATAAGAAGCGTCTATAATTTCATCAATATTATCTACACCTTCTTGGTTTTCAATTTTAGAAATAATCTTGACGTCACTATTATGTTCATCCAAAATAGTTTGTACAGCCTTAATATCCGCAGCATTACGAACAAAAGAATGGGCTATAAAATCAATATCAAGTTCTATTGCCAAAAGAATATTCTGCTCATCTTTCTCAGTAATAGCAGGCAAATCAATATGCTCACCCGGTACGTTGACACTTTTTCGTGCCCCAAGTGTTCCATCATTCTGTACTTGACCAACAAGCATCGGACCTACATTCTCGAATATTTTTATATCCAACTCACCATCATCAAATAACAAATGATCGTTTACTTTCACATCCTTGCAGATGTCAGAATAACTTAAATTGATAATGTCATGAGAAGTATCCATTCCCGGACGACCGAATATTTTTACTACATCTCCTGTCTTATATGATATAGGAGACTCCACTGCTGTCGTTCTAATCTCCGGTCCTTTCGTATCAATCATAATACCTATATGAGGTGATACAGCACGGATATTCTTGACAATAGTGCGGATACCATCAGGAGTTGCATGGGCTGTATTAATACGTGCCACATTCATCCCCGCAAAAAAAAGCTTTCTAATAAAATCCTGATCACATCTGCGATCGCTGATTGAAGCTACTATCTTAGTTTGTTTCATATTGCTAGCGATTTATTTAATATTGCAAAGTTACGGAATTCAAACTAAAAACACGAATAGCAAAAATATAAAAATAATGATTTTGTTATAAATCTACAGTCCATTATGTTAAAACATTAATATCATCAATAAAAAAACAAAACTCCCCTCTATCACTCCTAACAAGTGACAGAGGGGAGTCTATCCTATGAGATGGGCGCTAGAATGGCAAATCGCTATCCTGCCCATCATCCATAGCAGGGGCTGTAGGTACAGCAGATTGTGTCGGAATCGGTGTATTACCGAATGTTCCAACCGGAGCTGCAGCAGGTGCCATACCAATGGAAGCCGGGTCTACCGGCCTCACATCAAAAGCACGGATATTATTAAACCAACGTCCATTGTACTCATGTGCATCAATATCGAAAGACACTGAAATCTCTTGTCCTACTTGAATATTGAATCTCTGTAGACGTTCTGCACCAAAAACATCAAATACCATTTTATGTGGATAAGCCTCATGTGTTTCAATTACAAAACTCTGGGATTTCCATTCACCACGGGCAGAGACGCCACTACGCTCAGGAAGTACTGCAATAACTTTTCCTTGTAACTCCATTATATTTTTATTTAATACTATTGATAACTTTGTAGTTTGCGAAATTACTAAAATAGTTCTAAAAAGAGAACATTTCATACGTTTTTTTTGCCGGTGACAATGGTTTTTCGTATTTTTGTGCAACGGAAAATCAGATTAATAATTTTAAACAACATACTAATGAGATTTACGATTTCTAGCAGCTTGCTCAATAATAGACTGCAGTCATTGGCAAAAGTAATTAATAATAAAAATACATTGCCCATACTAGATTGCTTCCTGTTCGAAGTGTCTGGGAACGAATTATCTGTCACAGCATCTGACAGTGAGAATGTCATCAAATCAACCCTCTCACTAGATGAGGCTGATCAAAATGGAGTTTTTGCAGTACCTAGTAGAACCTTATTGGATGCCGTCAAGGAACTTCCAGAACAGCCACTAACTTTCGAAATTGATACCAATTCATATTCTGTGCAGATTATATATCAAAATGGTGTTTACAACTTTACTGCACAAAATGCTAACGAGTATCCCAAAAACACTTCTATTACAGACGATGTAACCGTTATCACCATACCGGCAGCCGTCCTATTAGACAATGTTTCTCGTTCTATTTTTGCCACAGGACAAGACGAATTAAGGCCGGTAATGAGCGGTATCTATTTTGATCTGACAAACGAAAATCTAGCCATTGTTGCCAGTGATGGGCATAAACTTGTGCGCAACCAGATACTAAATATCAAGAACTCAACACCAGCCTCATTCATTCTTCCCAAGAAGCCTGCAATGCTTTTGAAGGGAATTCTCGTCAAGGATGATACAGAGGTCATCATTAAATTCAATGCTAGAACTGCGGAATTTACAACAAGCAACACAGTACTCACATGTAGATTAATTGAGGGAAAATATCCAAATTACAACTCTGTCATCCCTAGAAATAATCCAAACAAGCTAACTATTGACAGAAAAATTCTCATAGGAGCCCTCCGTCGTGTTCTCCCATTTGCTAGTGAAAGCAGCCAATTGGTTCGCTTCCATCTTGAAAGTGGCAAACTACGCCTGAGTTCAGAGGATGTAGACTTCGCTACCAGTGCTAAGGAAGAAATCGTATGTGATTACGATTCCTCTATTATCAGCATTGGTTTCAAAGGAAGCTCTATGCAGGAAATCCTCAACAACATGGAAAGTGAAGAAGTAGATATCTTATTGGCAGATCCTAGTCGTGCCGGTATAGTTATTCCTACTCAGCAACCGGAAAATCAAAATATCCTCATGCTGATTATGCCAATGCTTCTGAACGATTAATTTTTTCAAATGAAACTCAACTTAAAAAAGCCCTTAGTAGTCTTCGATTTGGAGTCTACGGGGCTTGATCTGGTTAAAGACCGTATCATACAAATATCATATATCAAAGTCTTACCCGACGGTACTGAAATCCGTGGCGACTACAAAGTTAATCCCGGCCAGCCCATTCCACAGGAGGTGTCAGCCTTGACAGGTATCACCAACGAAAGTGTTGCCGATGCTCCTTCGTTCAAAGAGTTATCTCCCAAGCTCTATGAAGAGTTTAAAGGTTGCGATTTTGCTGGCTTCAATTCTAATCGTTTCGACGTCCCCATGCTTTCCGAAGAGTTCCTTCGTGCGGGAGTTGACTTTGATTTCTCCAAATCCAAACTCATTGACATCCAGACTATCTTCCACAAAATGGAACGTAGAAACCTCGCAGCAGCCTATGAATTCTACTGTGGTAGAAAGATGGAGGATGATTTTGAAGCTCATCGAGCCGATCAAGATACCGAAGCTACTTATCGAGTTCTACTCGGTGAATTAGCGATGTACTCCCCTGAGAACCAATCCGCATCCGAAAGAATATTGCCAAACGATATGGATGCATTGGCTGAATTCTCTAAAATGAATGCCAATGTAGACTTTGCAGGACGTATTATTTGGAAACCGATCTTAAACAAAGATGGTGCTCCCGTTACCGATAAAGATGGAAAAGAGCAATTTATTGAAGTCTTCAACTTTGGCAAGTACAAAGGAATACCAGTGGCAGACGTTTTAAAACGCGATCCGGGATATTATAGTTGGATGCTTGCTGGTGATTTTACCAACAATACAAAGCAAATTCTCACACGTATCAGACTAAGAGAATTCAACAACAGATAACAATCGAACCATAATCATAGATTTCCGATGTTGAAAGGCAAACATATCGTTTTAGGTATTACTGGGAGCATAGCTGCATACAAGGCTTGTTCTCTCATTCGCTTACTTATCAAAGCTGGCGCAGAAGTTCAAGTTGTTATAACGCCTGCGGGCAAAGAGTTTATCACTCCTTTAACACTTTCTACTTTAACAAGAAAGCCTACTATCAGTGAATTTTTCTCCCAAAGAGACGGTACATGGAATTCTCATGTAGATCTCGGATTATGGGCAGACTGCATGATTATTGCTCCATGTACGGCCTCTACCATTGGGAAGATGGCTCATGGAGTTGCCGACAACATGCTTATCACTACCTATTTAAGCATGAAAGCGAAAATCTTCGTTGCTCCGGCCATGGACTTAGATATGTTTGCACATCCTTCCACACAGCAGAACTTAGCAACCCTTCAAGGCTACGGAAATACCATTATTGACCCTCAATCAGGCTTTCTAGCAAGTGGACTGGAAGGAAAAGGCCGTATGGCAGATCCTGAAATCATAGTAAAAGCAGTTGAACAGTATTTCCAACATCAGTCTACTTTCAAAAAGAAAGTACTTATCACCGCTGGTCCTACATTTGAAAAGATAGATCCGGTCAGATTCATTGGCAACTATTCTTCGGGAAAAATGGGATTTGCTATTGCTGCAGAGTGTGCATCTAGAGGAGCTGATGTCACACTCATTGCTGGGCCGGTACACCTCCCTACCCCCAAAAATGTCCACAGGATAGACGTTGAGAGCGCAGGGCAAATGTACGAACAAACCACTAAACATTTTCCGGAATCAGATGTAACCATACTGAGCGCCGCTGTCGCAGACTTCACCTTTGGTGAGCAAAATGATTCTAAAATCAAACGAACTGGTGATAACCTTGAATTATCCTTGATTCCAACAAAAGATATTGCAGCCTCTTTGGGTAAAGCCAAGAAGCCTGAGCAGCTGTTAGTAGCATTTGCTTTAGAAACCGACCATGAGCTAGAAAATGCGACTAAAAAACTTAACAAGAAGAATGCGAACTTCATTGTGATGAATTCCACCCAAATTCCCGGTACTACATTTCAAAGTGATGACAACCAAATCACTATCATCTATCGCAACGGTGAGCGCAAAGCCTTCGGAAAGAAAAGCAAGAAAGACGTTGCAAAAGATATTGTTGATGCATTAGAAGGTTATAAAGAAAACTTGTAGTTATGAAGTTTTTTGCTAAGTTTCTTTTCTTTTTTTTATACCTCATGTTACAATTTTCTATTGGACATGGGCAGGAATTATTAGCAAAAGTCGCCATCAATCATTCACAGATACAAGGTACTGACGAGTCTGTATTCACGAGTTTACAGAAGTCTATTGAGCAATTTCTCAATGACAGGCAATGGACCTCACTTATTTTCCAAAAGAACGAACGAATCAATTGTTCCTTCAATATCACCATCACAAAGTATGATAAGGACAATAACCAAATGACTGCAAGGGCTATTATACAAGCCAACAGACCTGTATACAACTCTGCTTATACTACAACCATATACAATAATACCGATAATAACTTCAACTTTGATTTTTCCCAGTTCGACCAATTGAACTTTACAGAGGCTACCATAGACAACCAGTTGACTGCCCTCTTAGCCTACTATGCTCTTCTCATTATCGGAACCAACCAAGATACATTTGCTCCTATGGGCGGAGAAGAAATTCTACAAAGATGCTTTACGTTGGTCAACAATGCACAGAGCCTAAGTTTCACTGGTTGGAAAAGTTTCGAAGACTCTAGAAACAGATTTGCCATCATCAATGATTATCTAGATGAAGGTATGAAACCATTGCGCCAACTGCAATACGATTACTATCGTACAGGGCTTGATGAAATGCAAACAAATACTGCCAGAGGTAGAGCTAATATCACCAAATCATTAGAGAGTAATTTGAAAAAAGCACATGAGAACAAGCCTCTTAGCGTGCTCCCACAGATTTGGACTGACTTTAAGAAAGACGAATTAGTAAACATCTATCATTCTCAAGGAACAAAAAAAGAAAAACAAGCTATCTACGATTTACTTATTCGAATCAATGCAAGTCAAAATACTTCTTGGGAAAAAATATTAAGATAAAAACCTCACTAGCATTATGTTAAGACAATTACATATCAAAAGCTTCACAATAATCAAGGAAATGAGCATTGACTTCTTTCCCGGATTTTCTGTGATAACGGGTGAGACCGGTGCCGGAAAGAGTATCATTCTTGGAGCTATAGGCCTACTTTTAGGTCAAAGGGCAGACTGTAAATCTGTCAAACCCGGTTCCAATAAATGCATCATAGAAGCCCATTTCGACCTATCAGGCTATTCATTAGAATCATTCTTCCAAGCGAATGACATTGACTATGAAGCACAAGACTGTATCATTCGTCGCGAAATCAATGTAACAGGAAAGAGCCGTGCATTCATCAATGATACTCCTGTTCCCCTTTCTATTACCAAGGAACTTGGAGAAAATCTTCTTGATATACACAGCCAACATCAGAACCTGTTATTACAAAAAGAAGATTTCCAATTGCAGGTAATTGACATCTTGGCAAACAATACCAAGGAATTAGCCGACTACCAAAACAGCTATAAACAATTAAAGGCTCTGCAACAGCAACTTAAAGAGTTGTCTGAGAATATAGAGAAAGACAAAGAAAATCAAGATTATCTGCAATTCAGACTTCAAGAACTTTCCGATGCCAATCTCAACGATACCAACGAACAAGAAACTCTTGAGCAAGAAATTGCTCAGATTGAACATGCAGAAAGTATTAAAGCTGCTTATTACAAGACCGATGATCTGCTGTCTGGGGATGACAATGGAATCATACAACACATCAGAAATGCTTCAGAAAACCTCCATTCCATCGAAAACTACCATGCAGATGCCAAAGTCTTGGCAGAAAGACTAGACCAATTACACATAGAAGTCAAAGATATTGCGCAAGAAATATCAGGAAAGGCCGATTCCATCGAGTTTGATCCTCAACTCCAAGAGAGACTCAATCAGCGCCTAGATACGATATACTCGCTCCAACAAAAGTTCCACGTCGAGTCTATAGAGGAATTAATGCATGAGCGCGATTCCATTGCTACACAGCTCAATGAAATCGGAGACTACGATGAGAAACTCTCAGAACTCAACCAGCAGATTATACTCTTAGAGAAAGAGTGCAACAAAAAAGCTTTAATTCTCTCTAAATCAAGGGCTAGAGCTTCAAAGTTAACAGAAGAAGAAATGCATACTAGGCTCATCCCTATGGGCATTCCTAATATTAAGTTTGAAGTTTCTATCAAACAGAAAGAACTATCTTCCGATGGCTGCGACAAAGTATCATTTCTCTTCAGCGCCAACAAGAACACTCCACTCCAACCCATTAGCCAAGTAGCATCAGGTGGTGAAATTGCTAGAGTCATGTTTTCACTCAAAGCAATGATTAGTGGTGCCATTAAATTACCTACAATTATTTTTGATGAAGTGGATACCGGAATCAGTGGAAGAGTTGCCGAACAAATGGCTAAAATAATGAACGAAATGGGTATGAATGGTCGCCAAGTCATCAGTATAACTCACCTTCCACAAATTGCAGCATTGGGTACTCATCACTATAAAGTATCTAAGAACGACACAGAAGAAGAAACCGAAAGTCGAATGATATTACTTTCCGATGAGGAGAGAGTGCAAGAAATCGCACAAATGCTCAGTGGCAGCAGCGTTACAAAAGAGGCTATCAGCAATGCAAGAGCATTACTCGACCATAAAACAACCAAATAGAAAAATTATCAATTATGACAAACATACGTTATCACATCACAATTCTAGCATTACTATTATTGAGCATGGTTCAAGGGTATGCTCAATCTAGTAACATTAAAAATGTTACGAAATCAGTATTTACTCTGACTACTTTCAACAAAGATGGTTCCATACATGCTTCCAGCAAAGGTTTCTTCATCGGAAACAAGGGAGAAGCCGTTAGTCTACTGACTCCTTTCAAAGGTGCAGCAAGTGCGGTTATTGTCGATGGAAACGGCAATAAATACCCGGTTACAGGTATGTGGGGAGCCAATGAACTCTACGATATTTGCAAATTCCGCGCTGGAACCAGCTCAACCCCAGCTCCACTTGCACAGACTCCAGCCTGTACCGGAGCAAAGACATTCCTTGTTGACTACTCTATAAAAGCCAATGCTACCACCCCATTAGCCGTTGCCAAGGTTGAGAAATTCAATCAGACATTCAATTATTACGTCTTTGATAAAACGATTGCTGAATCTGCTATCGGTGCTCCTATCTGCAATTCTAATGGTCAAATCATCGGCATTGCCCAATTATCTGCCGATGGTACAACTGTCCATGCTACAGACGTACGTTTAGTGAATGAGTTCAAAACAACCGGGTTATCGCTTAGCGACCCCATCCTCAAGACCACAGGGATACGCGCCATACTTCCTACAGACGAGCAACAGGCACTATTAATGCTGATGATGTCGACCGAGCAATGCGACTCTCTCACCCATGCCCAATATGTAGACGACTATATCCAAGCTTTTCCAAAATCACCGGAAGGTTACTCTACCAAAGCTTTGATGTTGGTCGGAGCAAACAAATACGAACAGGCAGACAAGCTTATGGCTCAATCTATTGCTAATTGTACGAAGAAAGACGAGGCGCACTCCAATTATGCAAAAGTGATATTCCAAAAAGAAATATACCATGGTCAAGACGCTTATCCTGCATGGAGTATGGACAAAGCCATGACTGAAGCACAAGAGGCTTACAAGATTAATCCCTCGCCTATCTACCAACACCAAATTGCACAAATCGTTTATGCCAAGGGAGAATACAAAGAGGCCTACAAACAATTCATGGATTTGACAAAAACTTCGCTCAGAAATGGCGAGCTCTTTTACGAAGCAGCTCAATGTAAGCAGCAACTGAAGGCTCCACAAACAGAGATTATGGCATTGCTTGATAGCGCTATTGCAGTCTGCCCTCGCCCTCTGACAAGTGTGGCAGCCCCTTACATCTTAGCCAGAGCTTATGCTTACGACGAGAACAAGGAATGGCGTAAAGCACTTGCCGACTATAATCAGTACGACACATTGATGCTCGGACGCGTAGATCATTTCTTCTATTACACTCGCTATAAATGCGAATTGCAAATCAGACAATACCAACAGGCACTTACAGACATTGCCAGAGCCTTGATATTGAATCCACAGGAGCCTACCTATTATGCAGAAATGTCATCACTTCAATTGCGTGTCAGACGATTTGATGATGCCTTTGAGACCGCTAGAAGATGTACTATTCTTGCACCGGAATACTCAGATGGATGGCTGCTCTTAGGATTAGCCCAAAAAGAACGCAACCAAAAGGAAGAGGCAAAGAAGGCATTACAGAAAGCCAAAGAATTGGGAGATACACGTGCAGAAGAATATCTCAAAAAACTATAAAACCCATATCGTCAACACAGAATGATTATATAGGTATACCAATCCATTATTATCATATTGCTGCAAGGGCTTTTCACTATTCGTGTTAAGCCCTTGCAGTTTTACTGAAGAGGCAATGCAAAACTACTGATACGCCCATGCAGTAAAATAATAACGATAAAGGTAGTAAGCAAATACATCCATTCGAAGTTTTTTACTACCTTTGCAACAACTTTGAATATCATCATATGAAGAAAGATTTAAAAAGGAAATACATTATTCCAGCCATTGGTTGTCTTGTTGTTATCATTGGCCTTCTCTATTATTATTTCTTTTCATCGTTCTCTATCGACAACAATGATGTGAAGTATGTATATATTGACACCGACGACAATATAGACTCTGTCTATACAAAACTCACTCCCATTGCCTCGGAGCATGGTATGACAGGCTTCCGTACACTTGTCCGACATAGTTCATATCCGAAACATATTAAGACCGGACAATATGCCGTTAGACCCGGAGAAGGTGCTTTCAAAGTGTTCCGCCATATCAAAAACGGACTTCAAACACCGGTAAGTTTGACCATCCCTAGCGTTCGTACGCTTGGTAGACTATCTGCCGAAATCAGCAAGAAACTCATGCTGGACAGCGCCACTATCATGAATGCTCTAAGCAATGAGTCTGTATGCCAAAAACATGGTTACGATACGACCACCATCGCAGGTATGTTCATACCTAATACCTATGATGTTTATTGGGATACGAACATCGATAAGTTTCTCTTAAAGATGCAAAAAGAGAACCGGAAATTTTGGAATAGCGAGCGCCAACAGAAAGCCAAAGCTATGAAATTATCCCCAAATGAGGTTAGCACTTTAGCAAGTATCATAGACGAAGAGACTGCTAATGATGCAGAAAAACCGATGATTGCAGGCATGTACTATAACCGACTGATGTTCAGGGATGCAGAGTATCCACAGGGAATGCCACTACAAGCAGACCCAACTATCAAATTCGCATGGAAGAAATTCGACTTACATCGTATCTATAACAACCTTCTCTATATCCACAGCCCGTATAATACTTATACCAACACAGGCCTACCTCCCGGCCCGATTAGGATTCCAAGTATAGCAGGAATCGATGCCGTACTCAACTATGTGCATCATAGATACCTATATATGTGTGCAAAGGAAGACTTCAGCGGTACCCACAATTTCGCCGTAACCTATCAAGAGCATTTGCAAAATGCTGCAAAATATGCTAAAGCATTGAACGAAAGAGGAATTAAATAAGAAGATGGACAAGAAAGACTTACGCATTATATTCATGGGAACTCCAGAGTTTGCTGTAGAATCCCTACGCAAACTCGTCAAAGGAGGATATAATGTCGTGGCTGTAGTGACACAACCCGACAAGCCTGTAGGTAGACACCAAGACCAGCTACAAGCCTCTATGGTGAAGCAATATGCCATGGCTCACAATTTACCGGTACTACAACCGGTCAAAATGAAAGACCCAGAATTTGTAGAACAGCTACGTTCCTATCAAGCCGACTTGCAGGTGGTAGTAGCCTTCCGTATGCTTCCGGAAGTGGTATGGGATATGCCGCGGTTTGGAACTTTTAATGTCCATGCAGCCCTATTACCCCAATACCGAGGGGCAGCTCCTATCAATTGGGCTGTTATCAATGGCGAGACACAAACCGGAGTGACCACATTCTTTCTTGACAAAGACATTGATACCGGCCGTATCATCATGCAAAAGCAATTCGAGATACCCGATGAAGCCGACGTGGAATATGTATACGACGGCTTAATGCACTTAGGAGCAGATGCAGCTATCGAGACAATCAACCTGATACTGGAATCGAATGGAGAATTGACGACGACCGACCAAGAAACTTTTGCTGTTGAAGCCGGCATTAAAGAACTCAAATCTGCACCCAAGATTTTTAAGGATACATGCGAGATCAATTGGCAACAGCCGGCAAAAAAAGTATACGACTTCATTCGTGGACTTAGCCCTTATCCCGGCACATGGACAGAGATAGAGCTCCCCAGCAAAGGAAAAAGTATTCTAAAGATATTCAAGAGTCGTAAAACAGGCTTAAAGACAGAGGCCTCTCCCGGAGAGTTGTGGGCTTCAGACAGCAAGCATCTCTATATAGCTTGCCTTGGCGAATGGCTTGAAATCACAGAATTGCAGCTTGCAGGGAAGAAGCGCATGAAATCATCTGACTTTATCAACGGAATAAGATTATAACGGATTTGCAGTAATCTTCTTGGCTTTTTCCGGATTTTATGCTATCTTCGCAATCCAATTCATTAAGAAACAGATACCTGCGGGTACTTTATGAAAACTCAATATGACACAAGCAGAAGACATAAAGAATGCTATTGAATGCCTGAAATCGGGTGGAGTCATTTTATATCCAACCGATACAGTATGGGGAATCGGATGCGATGCCACCAATGCAGAGGCTGTAGCTAAAGTATATAAGATTAAACGTCGCGATGATTCTAAAGCACTTATCTGCCTAGTCGATTCTGACGCAAGACTGCAAAGATACGTAAGGAATGTACCAAATGTGGCGTGGGACTTGTTCGATTTGGCAACCAAACCCACCACAGTCATTCTTGACGAAGCCGTAAACCTCGCTCCTAACCTAATTGCAGAGGATGGTAGCATTGCATTGCGCATCACCAAAGAAGCATTCTCACGCGAGCTTTGCTTCCGTTTTCAGAAGCCGTTGGTAAGTACTAGTGCAAATATAAGCGGTGAACCTGCTGCCGCCAACTACTGTGATATAAGTCAAGAGCTCTTAGATTCGGTAGACTATGTATGTTCGACTAGAAGACAAGAACACAAACCGCATACCCCTAGTTCTATTATCAAGCTCACTAAAAACGGTGAGGTGACAATTATCAGAAAATAGGATTAAACATGGAAGCGGCTAAAGATATACAACCAAACACGTTGATAGACAAACTTACCAACTGGCGGGAATCTCATATAGATACCCGAAAGATGGTACTTATCCTATCTTTTGCCATTGGCTTCTTTGCATCTGTGGCAGGATACATCCTCCATTTCATCATTAGACAAATACAACAACTGCTGACAGCAGGTTTTGCACAGGACACATACAACTGGCTCTACCTTTTATTTCCTGTCATCGGTATTTATTTTACATCTTTATTTGTCCGCCATGTGGTGAAAGATAACATTTCTCACGGTATTACTCGTGTGCTTTATGCTATCTCCACCAAACAATCCCGGTTACGAAGCCATAACTGTTGGTCGTCGGTCATCGCCTCCGGTATCACCATCGGATTTGGTGGTTCTGTCGGTGCAGAGGCACCTATTGTTCTCACAGGGTCAGCCATAGGATCCAATCTTGGCAAATTGTTCCGAATGGACAATCGCACCCTCATGTTATTAGTAGGCTGTGGTGCGGCCGGAGCCATTGCCGGCATCTATAAAGCTCCTATTGCCGGTCTTGTATTCACATTGGAGGTACTCATGGTAGACCTCACTATGGCCTCCCTACTCCCAATCCTAATCAGTTGCGTCACGGCAACCTGCTTCTCTTATATATTTGTTGGTAGCAAAAGCCTATTCGATTTTCAGCTCGATAGCTCATGGGTAATAGAGCGGCTACCGGAATGTATCTTGCTAGGATTATTCTGTGGTATCGTCGGACTCTACTTCATGCGAACCATGACCGCCTGCGAAAATATATTCGCAAAGATGAACAAACGTCCATATGTCAAACTGATTATGGGGGGGCTGATTCTTAGTTCTCTCATTTTCTTATTCCCTTCGCTCTATGGTGAAGGATGGGATGCCATCAACTATTTGTTAGATGGACGTACGCAGACAGACTGGGATCAAGTGATGAATGGCTCGCTTTTTGCCGGACACAGCAATTTATTAGTAGTCTATATTGGTCTTGTCTTATTGACAAAGGTATTTGCCACCTCAGCCACTAACGGCGCGGGGGGATGTGGAGGAACCTTTGCTCCTTCACTATTCATCGGTGGATTTGCCGGCTTTTTCTTTGCACGCGTGTGGAATTTATACAATATTGGTATCTACGTTCCTGAAAAAAACTTTGCCTTAATGGGTATGGCTGGTGTCATGGCCGGCGTTATGCAAGCCCCTCTTACAGGTATGTTTCTGATCGCAGAGATAACTGGTGGCTATAAATTACTAATGCCCTTGATGATAGTATGCATCAGCGCTTATCTTACTATCAACATATTTGAACAACATAGTATCTATGGTATGCGTCTGGCACGTGAGGGTAAACTCATCACTCACCATACTGATAGAGCCGTACTGACTCTGATGAGCTTAGATAGTATTATTGATCGGCAGTTCACATCAGTAGACCAAGACATGCCGTTAGGAAAACTTATCAACTTCATCAGTAAGAGTCATACTAGCTTCCTCCCTGTGCTTGATAGTGCAGGAACACTATTAGGAGAAGTCGATATTACCAAAATACGTCACATCATGTTCCGCACGGAACTTTATAATCGCTTTACCGTAAGGCAGATTATGACACCGGTTTCAACGACTTTGAGTACGGGCGATAAGATGGTAGATGTGATGCAGAAGTTTGAAAAGACCAATAGTAACTTCTTGGCTGTCGTAGATATTTCGGGCAGATTGATTGGTTACGTATCGCGTACACGCATGTATAGCATGTACAGGAAAATGGTTTCCGACTTCTCTTCGGAATAGTCATTATGCTAAAATTCACAAAGAAAATTTGTGTTTCTACATTATTTTAATAACTTTGCTAACAGAAAGGCTACTAAAAGTATTCGCTAGAACCACTATCAAGGTTCAACCTAAAAAACAAAATCAGAATAAATACTAACTTTAAATAACAAATAAATGGAATCTCAAGAATTAAAGCCTTATGTAATAGGACTAGACTTAGGTGGCACAAACTCTGTTTTTGGCATTGTGGACAGTCGCGGTGAAATCAAGGCTACAACTGCTATTAAGACTCAAGGCTATGATAATGTCTATGATTATGTAGATGCATCTGTGGAAGCTTTGCACATTATCATCGAACAAGTTGGCGGTATCAACAAGATAAAAGCTATGGGTATCGGAGCACCTAATGGCAATTTCTATAAGGGAACTATTGAATTTGCTCCCAACCTCTCATGGGGAAACAGCGGTATCGTACCTCTTGCAGACTTATTCAGTAAAAAATTAGGAATACCGGTAGCACTCACCAATGACGCCAATGCTGCAGCAATCGGCGAAATGACATACGGGGTAGCTCGTGGAATGAAAAACTTCATTGTCATCACATTGGGTACAGGAGTAGGCTCAGGTATCGTTGTCAATGGACAATTGGTATACGGAAGCGATGGTTTCGCAGGCGAGTTGGGGCACGTAGTCGTTCGTCCCGCTGATGGACGCTCATGTGGATGCGGTCGAAACGGCTGCTTGGAAGCATATTGTTCTGCTACCGGTGTAGCTCGTACTGCACGTGAGTTCTTGGCAAACAGCGATGAACCGTCTTTATTGCGCGATATGAAAGCGGAAGATATCACCAGCCTTGACGTAAGTATTGCGGCTAGCAAGGGTGATAAGCTAGCGCTCGACATATACGATTTCACAGGAAAACTCTTAGGAGAAGCATGTGCAAACTTCACAGCATTCTCTTCACCCGAAGCATTTATCTTCTTCGGTGGTTTGACAAAGGCTGGTGATTTGCTTATGGATCCACTAATCAAGAGTTATAACGAGCATGTTTTGAAAATCTACAAAGACAAGGCTAAATTTCTTATTAGCGGGCTAGAGGGTAGCTCAGCAGCAGTATTGGGAGCCAGTGCCGTAGGTTGGGATATAACAGACACAAACAACTAAAATCAACATAGAGTCACACATGTAATACATAAAGACTCTATTGAGCTATCTATAATATGGGAGAACTGTTAAAATACAGTTCTCCCATACTGTTTAAGCATATTAACATTTGCAAAATAAATCGGGAATTATTTTGCATTTCATACGATTTGCACTAACTTTGCAACAATTATGCCATTTCCATTCCATATAGATATCATTGACTTGGTGCTTAAAGGAATCCTAATCGGAATCTTTGCTTCGGCTCCAATGGGACCGGTAGGAATCCTCTGTGTACAACGCACCTTGAACAAAGGGCGCTGGTATGGCTTTGTGACCGGAATTGGAGCTGCTGTAAGCGATATTATTTATGCTCTATTTACAGGATTAGGTATGAGTTTCGTCATGAACCTTATAACTAATCCACATCATAAATATTGGTTACAAATCTCTAGTAGCGTCATGCTATTAATATTTGGCCTTTACTGTTTCCGCAGTAACCCTACACGCAATATACATAGTAGTAGCAAATCTAAGGGGTCTCTATGGCATAACGGATTAACCGCATTCTTCGTCACATTCTCCAATCCGCTGATTATATTCATCTTTATGTTCTTGTTTGCATTGCTGACATTTGTGATACCTAACCATCCTTTCGAGATGTGTATAGGGTTCATCAGCATCATGGCAGGAGCATTGTTGTGGTGGTTTGGATTGACTTGGCTCATTGACAAAATTAGAAATAAATTTGATAATAACGGCATATTAATTATCAACAAAGTAATTGGAGGGGTAGTAATTATTTTTTCTATCGTATTCTTGATAGGAACTATTTTCAACCTGTACCATATACCGGGGTTATAAATATGTATATAGCTAAAGAATTAAGAAAGAAGTCCATTGCCGAATACTTATTATACATGTGGCAGGTGGAAGACCTGATTCGTGCATATGGAAATAGTCTGAGCAGAATCAGACATGAATATATTGATAAATTTCAATATACAGATGAGCAAAAAGAAGAAATGGCAGATTGGTATGGGAACCTTATTCGCATGATGAATGAAGAAGGAAAACGCGAAAAAGGGCATCTGAACATCAATACTATATTGCTGAAAGACATGGCCGATTTACATGCCATGCTACTCGAAAGTACCAAATTTCCATTCTACACCTCGGAATATTATAAAGTACTTCCTTTCATTGTTGAACTCCGAAACAAGGGAGATAAAGAACTTAATGAGATTGAGACATGTATGGATGCACTCTATGGGGTAATGCTACTAAGACTACAAAAAAAAGCCATTACTCCTGAGACTAGCAATGCCATCAAAGAAATTACAACTTTCATTGGTATGCTTAGCGACTATTATATAAAAGATAGGACGGAAGGACTCAAATTTGAGGACGATTAAACTCAAAAAGAAATCCGTTATAGGAAAGTTAGTTTGACCGATGGTATTAAAAAACTTAATGACAATTAATAAATGAACGAGATAGAAAGAAGACGAACTTTTGCCATTATATCACACCCGGATGCCGGTAAAACAACCTTAACAGAGAAGTTTCTACTATTCGGTGGACAAATACAGGTAGCAGGAGCTGTCAAAAGTAATAAGATTCGTAAAACTGCAACATCAGACTGGATGGATATTGAAAAACAGCGTGGTATTTCAGTATCTACTTCTGTCATGGAGTTTGATTATAAAGACTACAAGGTTAACATTCTTGATACACCGGGACACCAAGACTTTGCCGAAGATACATTCCGTACCTTAACCGCAGTAGACTCTGCTATCATCGTCGTGGATTCTGCCAAAGGTGTGGAGACTCAAACACGTAAATTGATGGAAGTTTGCCGTATGCGCAATACTCCTGTCATCGTCTTTATCAACAAAATGGATCGTGAGGGACGTGATGCCTTTGATCTCTTAGACGAGTTGGAGGAAGAACTACAGATAAAAGTACGCCCACTTAGTTGGCCTATAGGGCAAGGACTCCGCTTCAAAGGCGTGTACAACCTTTATGAGCAACAATTAAATCTATTCACTCCAAACAAGCAACGCGTCACAGAAAAGGTGACAGTTGACGTCAATAGCAAAGAACTGGACGACCATGTAGGCGAAAGGGAAGCAACACAATTGCGTGAAGACCTTGAATTAGTGGATGGTGTTTACCCGGAATTCAATATAGAGGATTATCGCCATGCCAAAGTAGCACCGGTATTTTTTGGCTCTGCCTTGAATAATTTTGGAGTTCAAGAGCTACTAGATTGTTTCGTTAAAATCGCTCCCAGCCCACAACCTACTATGGCCGAAGAGCGTGAGGTAAAACCAGAAGAAGAAAAATTCTCAGGCTTTATCTTTAAGATTACAGCAAATATTGACCCTAATCACCGCAGTTGTATCGCATTCTGTAAAGTTTGCAGTGGTAAGTTTGTAAGGAATCAACCTTATCAACATATCCGTTTGGGTAAGACTGTACGGTTCTCCTCTCCTACCCAATTCATGGCTCAACGCAAGAGTACGATTGACGAAGCATATCCCGGAGATATTGTCGGACTCCCCGATAATGGTATCTTTAAGATAGGTGATACCCTGACCGAGGGCGAACAAATCCATTTCCGAGGCTTACCTAGTTTTTCACCGGAAATGTTCAAGTACATAGAGAATGCAGATCCGATGAAGAGCAAGCAGCTTCAAAAAGGTATTGAGCAATTAATGGATGAGGGTGTGGCCCAACTCTTTGTAAACCAATTCAATAATAGAAAAATTATTGGAACGGTCGGACAACTACAGTTTGAAGTCATCCAATATCGTTTGGAGAATGAATATAATGCGAAATGTCGTTGGGAACCAGTACATCTATACAAGGCTTGCTGGATAGAAAGCGACAATGAAGCTGAACTTGAAAACTTCAAAAAACGAAAATACCAATATATGGCAAAAGACCGTGAAAGCCGAGACGTCTTCCTTGCCGACAGCGGGTATGTACTAAGTATGGCTCAACAAGACTTTGAACATATCAAATTCCACTTCACATCTGAGTTCTAACAGGATATTAGTTAATGCATCTAGCTTTATAGATGCATTAACTAACTTTCCGAACTCACACAGCACCATCTAGATATTTTTAACATGATGGCCATTCCCGGTACCTCTTTTAATAAATAATATTTCTTGCTACTTCGTACCAATCGACCGGTAAGCCCTTTCATCGGACCATACTTCACGACTACACGCGAGCCAGCTTTCAGATGTGCCTCTTTCTCACTAAGGAATTTCCGCATAGTGATTTGAGGATTACACATCACGCGAAACTCAAACATCTGCTTAGCAGGTATTTCATAATACGCCCGATCAGTACGCCCCTTTGTTAATACAGAAATCTTATAATTACAATTGGTTACAATTTCTCTTATCTCCTTTTCATCCTTAGATTTTTTTAGAAACAGGAGATTCCGGACTACCGGACGCAAAACTTGCTTGATCTTATGCTCACTTGTTTCGACATCAACGTACTCTTGAGGAATAAAAGTCTCTAATTGAAATTGAGCAAAATAATCTGCAACTTCTTGCTGTCTCACGGTATAAAGCTTAATGCCATACCAAGGGAAATCATCTTGCAATATATCTTCAGTATCTTTCATAGGTAAAGAGACTTCCTTTAATTCAATAGTTTCAGTATCTGGTAACATGTGAAGATAAATCTAATTGTGTTATACAAAAGTAATATTTTTCTTAGAGTTTTATAAGCACAAAGTTAAAAACTTATTATACAAAATCATTTTTATAGATTCGTTTCGTAGAACAACTAACATGAAATTATCGTGAAAACATTTATTTCTAAATAACAAAGGCATAAAAATAAATACCCAATAGCAGGGACTGCTACAGGGTATCTATATTATAAGTAGTGAAAAGGAGAGTTAAGTACGAAGCCAATTCTGCATAATAATACGTCCTTGAGGAGTAAGTACAGACTCAGGATGGAATTGTATACCATGAATATTATAGTTCTTATGGCATAAGCCCATGATTTGCCCATCATCACTTACAGCAGTAATTTCCAAACAATTAGGAAACTCCTCTTTATCAACCACCCAACTATGGTAGCGCCCCATCATCATACGACGAGGTAATCCGGTAAATATAGGGTCATTACCAAATTGTGTACCCTCAGTAGCAACGCCATGATACACATGTTGTTGATTGATAAGTTTCGCTCCAAAAACTTCTCCTATAGCCTGATGTCCTAGACAAACACCGAATATAGGTTTATGTCCCGCATAAGTTTTAATGACATCCAACAACAATCCCGATTCACTAGGAAGCCCCGGACCCGGACTAAGTATAATTCTATCAAAAGGTTCTAACTGCTTCAATGTAAATTGATCGTTACGATACACAGTAACTTCTACTCCAAATTCTCTTACCAAATGAGCCAAGTTATAGGTAAAAGAATCATAATTATCTATGATTACAACATTCATACTTTACATATTTAGATATTTTTAGCTATTTTGATTGCTTGAGCTAAAGCTCCCAACTTATTGTTACATTCCTCTAATTCATAGTCTGCATCACTCTTAGATACAACACCACTACCAGCTTGAAACCATAATTCTCCATTCCTACTAACAAATGTTCTGATAACAATTGCTTGATTCAAATCACCATTCAGCCCTATAAAACCAATGCATCCACCATACACTCCACGACTATGGGGCTCTAATTCACTAATAATTTGCATCGCCTTTACCTTGGGAGCACCGCTAAGTGTACCCGCTGGAAAGGTGTCTATAAAAGCGCTTATATGATCTGCTCCTTCATCTAATACCCCACTGACTCTGCTTACTAAATGAATAACATGGCTATAAAGCTGCATATCTTTATAAAAATCAACCTTTACATCATGGCAGTTTCGACTTAAATCATTGCGTGCTAGATCTACCAACATTACATGTTCTGCATTCTCTTTGGAATCATTAGCTAAAAAAGATGCATTCTTTTGATCCTGTTCTTGATTGCCTGTCCGCCTTGTTGTGCCTGCAATAGGGTCGATAAAAGATTGATTTCCCATCATTCGATTATGAGTTTCCGGTGACGAACCAAATATTCGGAACCCTCCAAAATCTAAATAAAATAAGTAAGGACTAGGATTAATACTTCTCAAAACGCGATAAAGTTTAAAATCATCACCTTCATATCTTTGGATAAACCGGCGTGACACGACTATTTGAAAGACATCACCGCGTAAGCAATGTTGTACGCATTTCCTAATATTTGCTTTATGTTGTTCATCCGTTAAAGTGCTGATTGTCTCCCCTATCGGACGAAAGCCATACGGTTTAACATTTGCGCAATCAATGGACTTAATTAATTTATCTAATTCAATTTCTCCTTTTTCACTATCAGAATCACTTAATGTGATTAACTCAATTGTATTATTGAAATGATCAAAGACTATAAGATTCTGATACAAGATATAATAAATATCCGGTGCATCATTCTTTTCTATTATTTCGTCTTTTATCGGGATATTCTCAAAATAACGCACTGCATTAAATGCCGTATACCCATACAAACCACACAAATCCTTTCTTTCACCTTCTACATGAAATCTCTTTAAGAAACGATTCATGGCATTTGCCACAGCTAATTTACAAGTATCAGCTCCTTTCTGAGTAAATATAGGTAATCGTTCTGTTTCTGTAGTGCCATCCGGGAAACTACAATTCACAGCCCCATGCCCTATCATAATACTTGCTATAGGATGTATCCCTATAAAAGAACGAGAATTATCATGACTGTGATAATCCGAACTTTCCATCAAAGCGCTTTGAGGATATTTGTCACGCAAATGCATATAAATACCCACAGGGGTATAGAGATCTGCCAATATCTTACGTGTAACTGTGATATAATTAAAAGTTTCCATACTCTTTTGCCATTACTTTATTATTCAAATAAGTCTCTACATCTTTATCACCACGACCAGAAACAGTAAGCACTACCACATCATCAGGTTTAAAACTTATCTTCTTTAATGCAGCTATTGCATGTGCGCTCTCAATCGCAGGAATAATTCCTTCCATACGGGTTAACTCATATCCGGCATAGATAGCTTCATCATCATTGATAGCCAAAACTTGCTCGCACCCCACCTGAGAAAGATAAGCGTGCATTGGACCAATACCCGGATAATCAAGCCCGGCACTAATGGTAAATGCCTCTTCTATCTGTCCATCCTCAGTTTGCATTACTAGCGTACGAGCACCATGAATAATACCCTCAGTACCGCGATGGATAGTAGCTGCGGTATAATCAGTATCAACACCATGTCCCCCGGCTTCAGCCAATACTATCTTCACCCGTTCGTCATCAACATAATGATAAATCGTCCCTGCAGCATTAGAACCTCCACCTAGGCATGCTATAAGATAATCAGGATAATCACGTCCTATCTTCTCTTGTAATTGCCATTTTATTTCTTTAGAGATAATACTTTGCATTCTAGCCACAATATCCGGATAAGGATGAGGGCCCATCGTAGAGCCTACTATATAAAATGTATCTTGTGGATGACAACACCAATCACGAATAGCTTCAGAGCAAGCATCACTCAATGTCATATTACCAGTAGTAACAGGATGAACAGTTGCACCTAGCATACGCATGCGCTCTACGTTTGTATATTGCCGCTCCACATCTGCCTTTCCCATAAAGATTTCACATTTCATATTCATCAAAGCACATACAGTAGCTGTAGCAACTCCATGCTGACCAGCTCCGGTCTCAGCAATGATACGTGTCTTCCCCATTTCACGTGCTAATAGGATTTGACCAATCGTATTATTAATCTTATGGGCACCAGTATGATTCAAATCTTCACGTTTTAGATAAAGTTTACAACCATACTTCTCACTCATACGTTGTGCATAATATAAAGGTGATGGTCGGCCCACATAATCTTTCAATAATTGCTCATATTCATTTCGGAACTTCTCGCTCTCAATAATTGGTATATAAGCATTTTGTAAATCATGCACACACTTATAAAGGATTTCAGGAACATAAGCCCCTCCGAATTGACCATAAAATCCTCTTTTATCAACTCCAAACTTTTCCATTATTCTATTTCTTTAAAGCCTCATATAATTCATTAATAGCTTCTTCGGCATCCTTTGTCTCATTGAGTAATGTTACGAATCGGCTTCCAATAATAGCTCCAGCGGCATTTTCTTGTGCACTCTCCAACGTCTGGCGATTACTAATACCAAAGCCAATCATACGTGGATTGCGTAGGTTCATATTATTAATTCTCTCAAAATAAGCTAATTTGGCTTCTCCAAAATTACTTTGAGCACCTGTGATACTTGCACTACTCACCATATAAATAAAGCCATCAGTATGCTCATCTATAAATCGGATGCGTTCTTCACTGGTTTCCGGTGTTATCATCATAATGATACGAAGATTGTAATTATCAGCAATAGGCTTCATCACTTCCATATAATCATTAAAAGGAAGATCTGGAATAATGACTCCCGACACTCCACTCTTCACACACGACTGGCAAAAGTTTTTCCATCCATAATGCATTATTACATTCAGATAGCCCATTAACACCAATGGAATTTCTACTTCTGCCTTTATTTCCTCAAGCTGTTTGAATAGTTTCGCAAGTGTCATTCCATTTCTTAAAGCAAGCGTTCCGGCCGATTGGATGACCGGACCATCAGCCAATGGGTCACTAAATGGGATCCCAACTTCTACCATATCTATTCCACGACGTTGTAAAGTCTTGATTACTTTACCAGTTCCTTCAAGTGTAGGACACCCCGCACAGAAATATAGAGACAAGAGTTTCCTATCACCTCGCTCTTCAAAAAGTTTATTTATTCTGTTCATTTTCGGAGTGATTGAATAAATTCTTGTAATAAGTCTATGTTCTTTAATGCCGGCTTTATCTCAAATCGGCTATTTAAATCGACTCCTATAAAGCGGGGATGATTAAAATTCTTAATATTATCAACATCTTCCGGGCCTATCCCACCACTTAACAAGAAAGGAGTCTCACCGGAATATTGCTTTAGCAAATCCCAATTAAATTTCTGTCCACTACCACCACCTAGACGACAAGACGTATCAAATAAGAACATATCTACAGCGCCCTCATAATCCTTATATTCCTCTACATCCTCTAATGTGCTCACATGGAGCGTCTTGATGAACTTTACATTTCTTCTTATATCCGGCTCTATTGTCCGACGCAAATTCTCTATCATAATCCGATTTTCATATCCATGAAGTTGCACATAATCCAACCGATAATTATAAACATGAGTAATAATGGTTTGCGGCATCTCATCAATAAAAACTCCTACACGTTTTGGAGCAACCTTTATATCAGTTGACTTTGACGGATTCTTCATTTCCTTGAGTTGATTTACAGTATAGTTGGGCATAAATCCTGCTAAACTATCAACCATTGAAACATAACGAGGAGAAGTACGACAAAAGATTAACCCTATCATATCCACACCCAACTTGGCCACAGATTCTATGTTTGCCGCGTCGCGCATACCACAAACTTTCACTATTAATTGTTCTCTTTCCATATCTTTTATTGTTCTTTTAAATCTTGAATAAACGCTGATAATGCCGCCCCCGGTTCATCATGCCTCATGAAACATTCTCCTATCAAGAATCCTCTATACCCAACACTTCTTAATTGACTTACAATCAAAGGATTACTTATCCCACTCTCACTAACTTTACAAATATCTTCTGGCAATAATTCCGCCATTTTAAAGCTACAATCCACATCAGTATTAAAACTGCCTAAATTACGATTATTAATACCAAGCATATCAGGGGATAATTCTACATATTCCAGTTCGCACTCACTATGTACCTCTAATAACACTTCCAAACCAAGTTCATGGGCTATATCTATAAACTGTCGACATGTAGATTTTGCGATTACAGTCGCTATTAATAATATCGCCGAGGCTCCACAATAACGAGCTTGAAACAGTTGATATTCATCCATGATGAAATTTTTATAAAGTATTGGTAGGGTAACACCCGACAATCGGGCTTCACTGACAAACTCATCGTAGCCTCCAAAATACGGAGTATCTGTTAATATACTCAATGCTGCAGCTCCATGTTGCTGATAAGACAAAGGAATAATATTTGCTTTTCCTTTTTCGTTTATCCAACCTTTACTAGGAGAACGACGCTTAAATTCCGCTATAATACCTGTATCAGAATCCAATAATGCTTTTTTCATAGAACGATCAGGAATATCCGATTGACCTTCTATCATCTTCTGTTCCACCAATGTATAAAGTTTGCTAGGAGGTAAAAACTGTTTAAATAGTTCTATATCCTTCTGCTTTCGAGCTATTATTTCTTCTAGAATATCTTTCATCATGAATTAAGGGCTACAAATTTCTTAAATGTGGCCAAAGCCTTACCACTATCTATACTCTCACGTGCAATCTCTATACATTCTTGAATATCTTTTCTGCCACGCTCCATCACTTGGATTCCAAATGCCGCATTAGCCAAAACTATATTCTTTTGAGCCGGTAATGCACGATTTTCAAGCACTGCATCAAAGATAGCTGCAGCTTCTTCCTCTGTTGCTCCACCAACAACTTCCTCAGGTTTGGCAATTTCAAATCCAAGGTCTGCAGGTTTAAATACCCTCTCATAATCATTGGTTGTCACCTTAAAGTCACCTGTCAGACTAATCTCATCATAACCATCAATACTATTTACGATTCCGAAATCTATTCCTAATTTTTGGTTTACCTGAGTATAAAGTCGCATCTGCTCAAGCGTAGCAACTCCCAGCAGCTGACATGTCGGCTGCGAAGGATTGACTAATGGACCTAACAGATTAAATACTGTTGGAAATTGTAGCGCAGAACGGATAGGACCTACAAATTTCATAGCTTTAGCAAATAGCTGAGCATGAAGATATACAATGCCGGCTTCATTAAGACTACGGTTCAATTTTTCCATATCATCAGTAAATACAACACCATGTTGATGAATAACATTAGAAGCTCCACTCACCGATGTAGCTGCATAATTACCGTGCTTGGCAACTTTATATCCAGCACCAGCTATAACAAAACATGCGGTCGTTGAGATATTGAACGTGTTTTTCCGATCACCCCCCGTGCCCACAACGTCTATATAACGTTCGCTATTCAATAGTGCCGGAACACCTGTCTCTAAAATACCATCACGGAATCCCAATAATTCATCTACCGTAACGCCTCGCATTTGCAGCCCAGTGAGTAGAGCCGTTATCTGTTCTTGTGGATATTCGCTCTTTGTAATACCAAGAATCACGTCTTTAGTTTCTTCACGAGTTAACACTTCATGATTCAACATCTTATTCAAAACATCTTTCATTGCCATTTTATTATTCTCCTATGATTCCAATTTTATTTGCAATAAATTATAAAACAGAGGCCTGTCGCAAGAACGACAGGCCTCTGTGATGTATCTTTTCTATTCAAATATCTACATGGCTTCGTAACTCACGACTTTTTCAATCTTGAGAAACGCCACCACCATGCTGTAGATATTGATATATTCATATTCTTTATTTCAAATATTTTATTCTTTGCTTGCAAATATACAACATTCCATAGAAAACACAAACAAATTAAAACTTTTTTTTTATAAAATTCGACTAATCCTTATAATAAATGCCAACACTGTTTATTTACCTGGCCATATAGTCATAAAAACAAACGCCCCCCTTTTCTCAAAGGGAGGCATCCAATCTCAATAGGTATTAGCTTTTTTAAGGTAAAAAGATTGTATTCAGGATAACTGGCGCAAAGATAACAGTTTTTAATAAACCACAAAAATATTTTTCTATGTTTATAAACATATTTTTGGAGGTTATATCAGCAACAATAGTCATTCATTCTTCGTATTATATTCATCCTATTATAAGGTGTTTGAATAAAAATATTCATACTTGCTATTGTCTATCATCTTTTTATTAACTTTGTAACCAAAAATTAGAAGACAAACACTATGGTAACGAAAGAAGAAAATAATACTGAGGTTAAAAAAGGTATTAGTTTTGTAGAACAACTAGTAGAAAAAGACTTAGCTGATGGTAAAAACGGTGGACGTATTCAAACTCGTTTCCCGCCTGAGCCAAACGGTTACCTACATATAGGACATGCAAAAGCTATTTGCATGGACTTTGGTGTTGCAGAAAAATACAATGGTATATGCAATCTCCGTTTTGATGACACGAACCCAAGTAAAGAAAACAACGAATATGTAGAGAATATCCTGCATGATATCAGTTGGCTTGGATTCAAATGGGGAAATATCTATTATGCTTCTGACTATTTTGAGAAGTTGTGGGATTTTGCCATTTGGCTCATCAAACAAGGTAAAGCCTATGTTGACGAACAGACTTCCGAGCAGATAGCACAACAAAAAGGCACTCCAACAACGCCGGGTGAAGATAGCCCATACAGCAATCGTCCCATAGAAGAAAGCCTTGAACTTTTCATGCAGATGAATACTCCAGAAGCCGTAGAAGGTAGTATGGTCTTGAGAGCTAAATTAGATATGGCTAATCCAAACATGCATTTCAGAGATCCCATCATCTATCGAATCATTCAAACTCCACACCATCGCACCGGTACTAAATGGCACTGCTACCCCATGTACGACTTCGCACATGGTCAGAGCGATTACTTCGAGGGGGTAACTCACTCCATCTGCACACTGGAATTTGTACCTCACCGCCCTCTCTACGATCTGTTTATCGATTTCTTGAAAGAGAAAGACGGCTCAGCCAACGTATTGAATGACAATCGTCCTAGACAGATTGAGTTCAACCGCCTTAATCTTACATACACTGTTATGAGCAAGAGAAAGCTCCATACTTTGGTTGATGAGAAGTTAGTAGCAGGATGGGACGACCCACGTATGCCTACATTGTGTGGTATGCGCAGAAGAGGATACTCACCAGAAAGTATCCGTATGTTTATAGATTCTATTGGATACACAAAATTTGACGCTTTAAACGATATGGCATTGTTGGAAGCTTCTGTCAGAGAAGATTTGAATAAGAGGGCTTGTCGTGTGAGTGCAGTGCTAAATCCTGTAAAACTTGTCATTACAAACTATCCCGACGGACAGCTAGAAGAAATGGAAGCTATCAATAATCCTGAAAATGCAGAAGATGGCACACACACCATTGCTTTCACCAAAAACTTATGGATTGAACGTTCTGATTTCATGGAAGATGCTCCAAAGAAATTCTTCAGAATGACTCCTGGTAATGAGGTTCGGCTCAAAAATGCGTATATTATTAAGTGTACAGGGTGCACTAAAGATGAAAACGGAAATATAACTGAGATTCAAGCAGAATATGACCCATTGAGTAAAAGTGGACTTGAAGGTGCAAACCGCAAAGTTAAAGGTACCCTACATTGGGTATCGGCAGATTCTTGCGTCAAAGCCACAGTTCAAGAGTACGACAGACTCTTCAACATCGAGAATCCATCTGCAGACGAACGTGATTTTAGAGAATTACTAAATCCAGAAAGCTTGTACATTTACGAAAATTGCTACGTTGAAAACTATGCAGCTCAAAAGTCCGCAGGTGAATATCTGCAATTCCAAAGAATAGGATACTTTATGGCAGATATTGATTCTACACCGGAGAAGCCTATCTTCAACAAGACTGTCAGTTTGAAAGATACATGGGCTAAACTTAACAAGTAAACGTAGTACATGGCAGACAATTATTTCAATAGCAATGAGTTCAAAGATCTACTCCACAAATATGAAGAAAGCCTACAACAGGGAAAATATCCGTATTTGGAATCTGAAGAACTAACCGATATAGCCGAATATTACCATTCCAAAGGCTGTACCGAGCAGGCTATTGAAGTAATTGATTATGCCATCCAACTCTTTCCCGATGCTACAGCCCCACTCCTTTTCAAAGCTAGATTCGCCTTGTTGCGAGAGGGAAATATAGAAAAAGCAAAGAAATACGTAGCACAAGTGCAAGACAAATCAGACCTTGACTACTTCTATATCGAAGCGGAGATACTACTTGTGCAAGATAAAATTGAAGTAGCAGACAAATATCTGCGTCAGTGTCTCAACAACATAGCCGAAGAAGATATTGAAGATTTCTATATAGATGTAGCTTCACTTTTTTCTGATTACGACATTGTAGATAAAGCTCAAGAATGGTTGGAGCTAGCTAGCGATAATACTTCCGAGGAATACAAAGAACTCCAAGGCAGAATAGCAATGGGCAATGGGCAATACGAAGAATGCGAACGCATCTTCAACGAACTCATTGATGGCAACCCATACGCAAGCCCCTATTGGAACCAATTGGCTTCCTCGCAATTGATGAGGAATGATTTTAAAAACAGCATCAGTAGCAGTGAATTCTCTATAGCCATTAATCCCAATGACGACGAAGCTATCTTGAACAAGGGCAATGGCCTATTTGCATTGGGCAATTATGAAGAAGCCCTCAAGTATTACCAACGTTTTTCCAAATTATGCCCACACGAAGAACTGGGGGAGATGTTGCAAGGAATAACGCTTTTCAACATGGATAGAACCACGGAGGCTATTGCACATTTAATAAAAGCCTCCGAGCAGGCTCCACATTTATCCCCCAATCTATCTGAAATATATCAAGAATTAGCTTTCGCCTTATCTAGACAAGGCAATACTGATAAAGCTTTGGGATACGTCGATAGAGCCGAGCTCCTTCCACATAGTAGTAAAGACGAGCTCGAAGTACTACGAGGACATTTAGTATTGGAGCATGGAAATATAGATGATGCACAGAAGTATTTCCAAAGAGCTATCAAACTATCAAACTCCTCTCCACAGATATTTCTTCGTATCGCCATTTCCGTATTCGATAACGGATATATACAGTTAGCTTATAAAATGTTTAAGGCTCTACTCCAAGCCGTAGACAACCAGTGGACTACAGGATGGGCTTATCTTGCCTACTGTTGCAAATATATGGGTCAGACAGAAGAATATCGCGCTGCCATAGAAAAGGCTTGCAAAGTCAATCCTTATGAAGCAAAAATGATTTTAGGCCAAGACTTTCCCGAAGACTTAGAGCCTGAACAATATATTGATTACATTAATAACAACCCAAATTAAAGAAACAAATTATGAGTTGGCTATCATCCTTATTAGGAAACCTCAATTATGGAACGATACTATTCTTAATGTTACTGGAAAGTACCGTTATTCCTGTTCCTTCAGAATTAGTAGTATCACCCGCAGCCTATCACGCGGCCAGTGGTAATCTAAATATCGCACTTGTCATTCTCTTTGCTACTATTGGTGCCGACTTGGGTGCTACTATTAACTACATTGCCGGATATTACCTTGGACGTCCACTTATTTATAAATTCGCAAACAGCAAACTAGGCCATCTATGTTTGCTCAACCAAGCCAAAGTAGAGAAGAGTGAAAAGTATTTTTATAACCATGGAATGGTGGCAACTATCACTGGTCGCCTCTTACCCGGCATCCGACACCTCATTTCCATCCCAGCAGGACTTGCCAAGATGCACTATGGAAAGTTTTTACTCTATACAACGATTGGTGCTGGGGCATGGAACTGTATCCTTGCAGCATTAGGATGGTATCTCCACAGTATTGTACCAGAAGAGTTACTTCAAGACAAAATCATGGAATATGGAGAATATATCAAGATTGCCATTATAGGTTTGATGGCCATAGCCATTGTCTATTTCGTCATCAAATATAATTTGAAACGTTTTAAAAAATAAACAATTCTTGAAAAGAATCCACACCATACCGAATCAACTATATCAACATCTAAAAGAATATGCCGATACATACGAGACAAAAGCATTTCTACAGAATGATCCGGCATGGTTTATGCATCAGGTTACAGGGGAAAGAAATCAAGAGACGCTCGCCTTTCTTGCATCTTGTTTAAGCTACGGTTCGCGTAAACAATTCTTTCCAAAGATTCAAAATTTTCTTGATTATAGCCATGATCAGCCCTTTCATTGGGTAAAAGACAGAATGTTTGAGTCTGACATTCCTAACGATAATCAGTGTTACTACAGACTATACAGTAATCATACAATTTACGCATTGCTGAACAAACTAAGCATTCTCATCAATGAATATGGTTCTTTATATCATTTTATCTCGACAAATATAAAGGACAAAGATGCTTTCTATGCCATAGAACTAATTGTTGATTATTTCAACAAAGAAACCGAAGCTATTCCTATGAACGCCAAGTCCAGCTGTAAGCGAATATGTATGTATTTACGTTGGATGACGAGAGACCACTCTCCAGTAGACTTAGGTATATGGAGTAAAATCATAGATAAGCGTACGTTAATCATGCCTCTTGACACTCACGTAATACAAGAAGCGAATCGGCTAGGCCTTATGAATACATCCTCTACAACGATGAGTGTAGCCAAGCGTCTCACTGCAATCATGAAAGATGTTTTCCCCGAAGATCCACTGAAAGGAGATTTTGCCTTATACGGATACGATATCAATCATCGATAGCCCATTATTCAATATCCATCTCCTTCAAAAGTTGTTGAATATAGGGTCTATCCCAGTCATTTTCATGATACTTTTCTTTCCCATATAACAACACATCTATATCTACCGGGATACAACCTAAATCCTTCGACAGTGCAGTTCTTCCACACTTTTTTTCCATCGTCTTAAGTTTCTGATTAAGTTCTTCCAAAGCCATCTCGGTCGTACCAAGCACAAGACAATTCAAAAAATCAGCTGCATACATGCCTATTACCTTTGTTGGAACGCAACTAGAATATTGAATATCAGACAATACCGCCAATAACATTGCCTTCACTCTATTTATATTCTCAACAGGACGGTCATTAGAACCAATTCCCAATAATACTCGATAATGTTTCATATATGTCACAAATTTACTAATAATTATTAAAGGAGTGTATTTCCTTTCATACATTTTTATTTTTCTGTACTTTTGTTCAATACAATCATGAGACTTATCTTGGAATAAGTCAGATAAGCAAGAAACATAATGCATTTAAGGAATACTATTATATATATATTCTGTCTCATTTCATTGGAATCATTTGGTCAAATGAGATGGAATTCTTCGTATCAAGCATATATCAACCAATACAAAGACCTTGCCATTGAACAAATGCTCAAATACGATATTCCGGCAAGCATCACACTAGCACAAGGGCTATTGGAGAGCGGAGCAGGAATGAGCGAATTGAGTGTTAAAGGCAATAATCATTTCGGTATCAAATGCCACAATTGGCAAGGTAGAACCATCTACCATAACGATGATGCAGAAGGCGAATGCTTCCGTTCTTATGACAACGCTTTACAAAGTTACGAAGACCACAGCAAGTTTCTAGCCAAACAATCTAGATACAGTAGACTTTTCTCTTTAAACAGAACAGATTATAGAGGTTGGGCAAATGGGTTGAAAGCCTGCGGATATGCCACAAATCCAAGATATGCGACCAAACTAATAGAGATTATCCAATTGTATAAACTCTATGTTTATGATAATGCGCAAAGCTATGACAAGTTCATGGCTCGCCACAACGCAGTCGATACGCCTGTCAATCCTGACGGAAAACTGCATCCAATATATCGCTACAATGATAACTACTATCTCAAAGCTCGTCTGGGAGATACCTTCAAGAGCATTGGAAAAGAGGTAGGTATCTCATATCGTAAAATTGCAAAATACAATGAGAGAAATAAGAAAGATGCCCTCGTAACTGGCGAAACCATCTATCTCAAAAAGAAAAGAACAAAGGCAGAAAAGCAATATAAGAAGAGACCACATATCATTAAAGAGGGTGAAAGCATGTATAGTATCGCTCAATTTTATGGTATCAGGCTCAAGAACTTATACAAAAAGAACCACTTGTCTCCCGACTATTCACCTAAAGTTGGCGACAGTCTGAGAGTGTACTAAATTTCGTGACAATGAGAAAAATAAGCCTTATCTATCTATTACTGACAGTGTTATGCACTGTTTCCAAAACGTATGCTCAAGAGTTTCATCATCATTTCAGAGATAGTACATTGAGAATAGACTATACTTTTTCGGGGAATGTAGAACTACAAAATATCTCCATAGACCAGCTCAACGTATCTCCGAGATGGTATGGCAAAAAGAAGAGGTTGACAGAACTCCCTGTTGAGGGTAATGGACAGATTACGGTAAGAGACCATCATACAGGAAAAGTTATCTATAAAAACTCTTTCTCGTCCTTGTTTCAAGAGTGGTTAAGCTATGATGAAGCCAAGACCAACAGCAAGTCTTTTGAAAACGTGTTGCTGATTCCGATGCCGAAAGATACGGTCGAAGTAACCCTAGACCTACGAAACAACAGAAGGCAAGTCGTAGCCACATTGACTCACCGAATTATACCATCCGACATCCTTATCAAACATATAGGCTTTAAAGACACTACACCTTATGAAGTGCTCTCCACACCCAAAGATACAAACAACTGTATTCGCATAGCCTACATTGCCGAAGGGTATCAAAAAAGCGAGATGTCGACTTTCATTGAAGACGCAAAGAAGGCTATGAATATACTCTTCACTTACGAACCATTCAAGTCATATAAAGACCGTTTCCAAGTCATCGCAGTAAAATCCCCCTCGCGTGAAAGCGGAACGAGCGAACCGGGGAAGGGTATTTGGAAAAATACAGCACTCCACTCCCATTTCGACACATTCTACAGCGACCGCTATCTGACAACACTGCATTTGAAAGATTTGCACGATTGGCTAGCCGGACTGCCCTATGAACATATCATCGTACTAGTAAATACAGACAAATACGGCGGTGGTGGCATCCTCAATTCATATAACTTAACTGCGGCTCATCACAAATTGACCCCTCAAGTCGTCGTACATGAGTTTGGCCATAGCTTTGCCGGACTTGGCGATGAATACGGATACGAATCTGAACAAATACCGATGTATCCACACGATATTGAGCCTTGGGAGCCCAACCTAACCACACTGGTCGACTTCCACAACAAATGGGAAGACATGTTGGATCAATATACGCCCGTCCCTACCCCTATCACAGACAAAAATAAGAGTAAAGTAGGTGTATACGAAGGAGCGGGATATGCACTAAAAGGCATGTATAGACCAATGATGGATTGCCGTATGAGAACCAATGAGTATCCATACTTCTGCCCCGTATGCGAGAGAGCGCTACGTAGACTCATACAGTTTTATACCGAATAATACGTAAATTGCTATAGCAAAAACTATATATGAGGATATTGCAAAGGCTCCGCAGCATTGCTGCGGAGCCTTTGCTGTTTTCATGCCTCATACTAACAGCAATCCTGCTGATACCTTGCAGTAAATTCTAAAAAGTCGCTATGCTTTATTACTTCACCGTGATATGGAAACAACCTTGATGAACCTCATACTTCACATAGCATCTGTTGTCCTTACGAATATCATCTAAAACTTCACTCAGAATCCATTTCAGCGTATCATTCTGCACTTTACGACGCGGCTCATCCGGTCGTTCCACTGTCTTATATCTATTATAGCACACATCAAAAGTAGTACCATACAAGTGGCAACTGTTTTGAGTGGCATTTCCGTTATGACTACGAAGACGAGATACATCATCTTTACTACGCATCACACTCGTGACAATAATCTTATGTAATGGAATACCTTTCACTTGAAGACTATCAAAATAGATACGTCCAATATCCTGTAAAAGCACGGCAGCCTTAGGTACCAAATAAGGAATACTGCTACGAAGACGGTCTACATAGAAATAAGGATTGCTACCGACATATACCAATTCTGCCTTGCGATGCTCTGCCTCATCTCGATTTTTTACCGGCTGGACGCCCCATTTTGTTGCAGCCTGTAACTGCACATCATTCATATCCGGAAACGTTTTGCCAAAGTGAGGAACACTATAAATACGATGAGGCTTTTCACCATCTCGCAAATAGATTCCATGAGTAGAGACATTCTCTGTCAAATCCACACGACTATTGCTAATGGAATCTATGCCAATACTGTCGTTAACTTCTTGATCTGCAACGGTATTCTCCTGTGCTATATCTCCGGCTACACTTGGGAAAAAAGTCCGAACAGCTCCCAAAACGACGATAACAATTCCAAATCCCTGCAAATATCTTTTTTTACTGATTTTCATATAAAAAACAATGTTTTCAAGAAGAGCCTGCCCAACAGCAGAATGACATCAATATAACATAAGGAATTTCAAACTCTTCAAGCCGTACGGTTGCAAAGTTAGCAAAAAGAAAAGAGAGCAAAGAGAGCCCAAAAGTAATTTTTCATTATTTATCATTTCAAAATACATTTCCTTGTTACATTCATTGAAATTTCGTATTTTTGCATCCAAATAAAGTATCAATAACGTTGATAGAGAAACATATTGTTTTAGAAGATATAGACCCTGTTGTATTATATGGGGTAAATAATAGTCATCTTCAGGTCATCAAGTCGTTATTTCCCAAATTAAGGATTGTTGCAAGAGACAACGTCATCAAGGTTTTGGGCGATGAAGAAGAAATGGCCATTTTTGAAGAAGACATTGAGCACATGCGTAAACATGTACTTCGTTTTAATGCCATCAACGACGAAGACATCTTAGACATCATCAAAGGAAAACAAACCAAGGAAGAAGCCGTAAAAGGCGTCATCGTTTATAGTATCTCCGGGCGTCCCATTAAGAGTCGCTCAGAGAATCAACAAAAATTGATTGACGCTTTCGAGAAGGATGATATGATTTTTGCTGTCGGCCCGGCAGGTACAGGTAAAACCTATCTGAGTATAGCTTTAGCCGTCAAAGCTTTGAAAGAGAAGACTGCTAAAAGAATTATTTTAAGTCGCCCCGCCGTTGAGGCCGGAGAAAAACTAGGATTTCTTCCCGGTGATATGAAAGACAAGATAGATCCTTATCTGCAACCCTTATACGATGCGCTTGAAGACATGATTCCACCGGTCAAGCTGCAAGACATGCTTGAAAAGCATATCATACAGATAGCTCCTTTGGCCTTTATGCGAGGAAGAACCTTAAGCGATGCCATTGTCATACTTGATGAAGCGCAGAATACAACGCCTCAACAAATTCGTATGTTCCTAACTCGAATGGGTTGGAGCACCAAGATGATAATCACGGGAGATATGACTCAGGTGGATTTGCCCAAAGAAAAGAAGAGTGGATTGCGTGAAGCATTATCCATACTCAGCAATACCGAAGGTATTTCTGTTATCAAACTGGATGGCAAAGACATCGTCAGACACAAGCTCGTGACAAGAATTGTAGCCGCATTCGATGCTTATGACAAGAAAAATAATGCCGTAGACAAGCAGCTAAAGAGTACGGACAAAACAACTAGCAAGACCTCTACAACCACATAATAAGGAAATCCTATTAATTATAAATAAAATGAAAGCATTAACAAAGACCGAATTCCATTTCGATGGACAGAAGAGTGTTTACCATGGTAAAGTACGTGATGTCTATGATATCAACGACGATTTGATCGTAATGGTTGCTACCGACAGAATCTCTGCTTTTGATGTCGTTTTACCAAAAGGTATTCCTTTCAAGGGACAAGTGTTAAATCAGATTGCGGCAAAGTTCCTTGATTCAACACAGGACATCTGCCCCAACTGGAAGCTGGCAACTCCCGACCCAATGGTTACAGTCGGTCTAAAATGCGAAGGATTCAGAGTAGAAATGATTATTCGTTCTATTCTTACAGGTAGTGCATGGCGAGCTTATAAGGAAGGATGCCGAGATTTATGCGGTGTCAAACTTCCGGAAGGCATGAAAGAAAATCAAAAATTTCCTGAACCTATCGTAACTCCTACCACAAAAGCAGACGAGGGACACGATATGAATATCTCCAAAGAGGAAATCATTGCCCAAGGTATCGTCAGTGAAGAAGACTATGCCGTAATCGAAGACTACACTAAGAAACTCTTTGCACGTGGACAAGAAATAGCAGCCAAGCAAGGATTGATACTTGTAGATACAAAGTATGAATTTGGAAAGCGCGATGGAAAGATTTATTTGATAGACGAAATCCATACTCCCGACTCTAGTAGATACTTCTATGCAGACGGATATGAGGAGAAGTTCGCTAAAGGTGAACCACAAAAGCAGTTGAGTAAGGAGTTTGTACGCCAGTGGCTGATTGAACATAATTTCATGAACGAACCCGGCCAAACGATGCCTGAGATTACCGATGAATATGCAGAGAGCGTAAGCGAACGCTACATAGAACTGTACGAACACATTACGGGCGAGACTTTCAATAAGGCAGCTATAAGCGATAATATAGCTTCGCGCATCGAGAAAAACGTAAAGGAGTATTTGGCTTCGCGTAAATAAGGCATACCATTTAATTCATTCCACAGAGTGTACAAGCAAGAAAAAATAATCCCATACAATGGAAACGGGCGCAAGGGTGAACATGTAGAGCAGATGTTTGATAACATTGCTCCGACCTATGACACACTAAACCACCGGCTTTCATGGGATATTGACAAAGGATGGAGACAAAAAGCAGTTAATAAATTGGCTGCTTACCACCCCCAAACGATGCTCGACATCGCTACAGGGACAGGAGATTTTGCCATTCTATCGGCTCAAATACTGAAACCATCTTCATTAATAGGAGCTGACATTTCTGAGGGAATGATGGAAATTGGGCGTCAAAAAGTAGAAGAAGCAGAGTTGGGGAACATCATAACTTTCCAAAAAGAAGACTGTATGAATTTAAGTTTCCCCAACGAGACTTTTGATGCAGTGACCGCAGCCTTTGGTATTCGCAACTTTGAAAATCTAGATCAAGGACTCAAAGAAATGTATAGAGTACTGAAAACTGGTGGACATCTATGCATTATCGAGTTGACTGAGCCAGTCTATTTCCCTATGCGAAACCTGTTTAGAATATATTCACACACCATTCTCCCACTCTATGGGAAACTCATATCCAAAGATAACAGTGCATACAAGTATCTATCTGCAACGATTGAAGCTTTCCCTCAAGGAGAAACGATGATGAATATACTAAAACAAGCAGGATTCTCCAAGACTAGTTTCAAGAGATTAACATTCGGTATCTGCACACTATATACCGCAGAAAAATAATTATTCAGAGCTAAAGCACTTATAACTATGGATAAGTATGGACTTATAGGATATCCACTTGGGCACTCATTTTCTGTAGGCTTCTTTAATGAGAAATTTGAGAATGAGAACATCAATGCAGAGTATATCAACTTTGAAATTCCCAATATAGAGAGCCTCCCAGAGATTATCACATCTAATCCGGAACTTAAAGGATTCAATGTGACCATTCCTTATAAGCAAAAAGTGATGCGCTATTTGGACTATATCAGTCCGGAAGCAAAGGAAATTGGTGCCGTCAATGTAGTCAAGATAGACCACAAAGGCAAAGATACCATCTTGAAAGGATATAATAGTGATGTCACCGGCTTTACCAAAAGTATAGAACCACTATTGGAAGCTTTTCATAAGAAAGCTCTCATCCTCGGTACTGGCGGAGCATCCAAAGCCATAGAATACGGTCTGAAATTGCTCAATATAGAGACTCAGCTAGTTAGTAGAACTAGAAAACCGGGAATCATACAATATGAAGACATTACTCCGGATATGATTCAAGAATATAATGTCGTTATTAATTGTACACCCTGTGGAATGTATCCTAAAGCCGATGAATGCCCGGAATTGCCCTACGAGGCTATGAATACAAGAACACTTTTATATGATTTAATATACAATCCGGATGAAACCCTCTTCATGAAAAGAGGTCTAGAATATGGAGCTACGGTAAAGAATGGCTTGGAGATGTTGCTATTACAAGCCTTTGCTAGTTGGGACTTTTGGAATGAAAACGAATAATATTATGGACAATAGATATATGATGCGCGGCGTAAGTGCTGCCAAGGAAGATGTGCATAATGCCATCAAGAACATTGATAAGGGTCTTTATCCACAAGCCTTTTGCAAGATTATCCCTGATATACTAGGTGGAGATCCGGAGTATTGTAATATCATGCATGCGGATGGAGCAGGAACCAAATCCTCACTCGCATATATGTATTGGAAAGAAACCGGTGATATAGATGTATGGAAAGGTATTGCCCAAGATGCAATCGTGATGAACACAGACGACTTACTCTGTGTAGGAGCAGTGGATAATATCCTTGTTTCAAGTACGATTGGCAGAAACAAGATGCTCATTCCGGGTGAAGTAATATCTGCCATTATCAATGGTACCGATGAATTATTGACCGAAATGCGCGATATGGGAATCGGAATTTGGCCTACAGGAGGTGAGACTGCCGATGTTGGCGACCTCGTTCGGACGATTATTGTAGACTCTACTGTCACTTGCCGTATGAAGAGAAGTGACGTCATCGACAATGCGAATATACGTCCGGGGGACGTGATTGTAGGTCTTAGTTCTACCGGACAGGCTACATACGAGAAGACATATAATGGTGGTATGGGAAGTAATGGGCTGACAAGTGCCCGCCATGATGTATTCTCTAAGTATTTGGCCAAGAATTATCCAGAAAGCTATGATGCTGCAGTTCCGGACGAGTTGGTATATAGCGGTAAGTATAAGCTGACAGATTCTGTAGAAGGTACTTCACTCAATGCAGGCAAGTTAGTTCTCTCTCCCACCCGCACCTATGCTCCGGTCATTAAGAAAATACTAGATCAACTGCGTCCGGAAATACATGGTATGGTACACTGTACGGGTGGAGCCCAAACTAAAGTTCTCCATTTTATCAATGATAATTGTAAAGTCATCAAAGACAACATGTTCCCGATTCCTCCACTATTCAAGGCGATTAAAGAATGCAGTGGTACGAATTGGAAAGAGATGTATCAGGTATTTAACATGGGACATCGCATGGAAATCTATGTAACTCCTGAAGTAGCAGAACAGATTATAGATATAAGCAAATCATTTAATATAGATGCACAGGTGATAGGACATATAGAAGAAGGTGAGAAATCGCTGACCATCCATTCCGAATACGGCATCTTCAATTACTAATATACATTATTATAATAATATTTAAGCAAATACTATATGCCAGAATACAACAGCTTGCTAGACAAACTAGACGGGCTTGAAAGCAGATATGAAGAGGTCTCAACACTCATTACAGACCCAAATGTCATTGCAGACCAAGCCAGATATGTAAAACTGACAAAGGAATATAAGGACTTGGGCGACATCATGGATGCTCGCAAGAGATACATTAATTGCCTGAATGCCATCAAAGAGGCTAAAGATATCATCGCCAATGAGAGCGATCCGGATATGAAGGAAATGGCTAGAGAAGAGTTAAATGCAAACGAAGCTCTCCAACCGAAACTAGAAGAAGAGATTAAGATTGCACTTGTTCCTCAAGATCCGGAGGATGCCAAGAATGTACAAATGGAGATACGAGCCGGTGCAGGAGGTGATGAAGCATCGCTATTTGCCGGCGATTTATTCAACATGTACAAAAAATATTGCGATTCAAAGGGATGGAATTTATCAATAACAGCAATCTCGGAAGGTGCTGTAGGTGGTTTTAAGGAAATTGATTTCGCAGTTAGTGGAGACGGTGTATATGGCGTATTGAAATATGAGAGTGGTGTACATCGTGTACAACGTGTACCCGCTACAGAGACCCAAGGACGTATGCATACAAGTGCTGCAACTGTTGCCGTATTGCCGGAAGCAGACAAATTTGAAGTCAATATCAATGAAGGCGACATCAAATGGGATACCTTTAGAAGTTCCGGAGCAGGTGGTCAGAACGTAAATAAAGTTGAGTCCGGTGTACGATTGAGATATCCTTGGAAGAATCCTAATACTGGAGAGACCGAAGAAATCCTCATAGAATGCACGGAAACACGAGACCAGCCCAAGAATAAAGAGCGTGCTTTGTCTAGATTACGTACTTTCATATACGACAGAGAACATCAAAAATATGTAGACGACATTGCTAGTCGTAGAAAGAGTTTGGTTTCTACTGGTGACCGTTCGGCTAAGATTCGTACATATAATTTCCCACAAGGACGTGTCACAGACCATAGAATTGGATACACGACACACGACCTTCAAGGATTCTTGGGCGGAGATATACAAGCTATGATTGACGCTCTAACCGTAGCAGAGAATACAGAAAAGATGAAAGAAAACGAATTATAAGGATATGGAACGTAAACAACTGATTGAACAAATATTTACCAAGGGTTCGTTTCTATGTGTAGGTCTCGATACAGACATCAAGAAAATCCCTGCTTGTCTCTTGGAGTTGGAAGACCCTATCTTCGAATTCAATAAAGCGATCATTGACCACACTGCTCCCTACTGTGTTTCTTATAAACCCAACTTAGCCTTTTATGAGAGCCTAGGTATCAAGGGGATGATAGCATTTGAAAAGACTATAAGTTATCTAAAAGAGAATTATCCCAACCATTTGATTATAGCAGACGCTAAAAGAGGAGACATTGGGAATACCAGTACCATGTATGCTCGCACATTCTTTGAGGAATATGATGTCGATGCATTGACGGTTGCCCCCTATATGGGTGAAGACAGTATAACTCCATTCCTAGCATATAAGAACAAGTGGGTGGTCGTTCTAGCTCTCACTAGCAATAAGGGATCACACGATTTTCAATTGATGCAAGATCAAAATGGTACCCGCTTGTTTGAACAAGTACTGAGAAAGACGCAGGAATGGGGTAATATAGATAATATGATGTATGTGGTTGGCGCCACTCAAGGAAGCCTATTCGCAGATATTAGGAAGATTGTACCAGACCATTTCTTATTGGTTCCGGGTGTCGGAGTACAAGGAGGCAGTCTACAAGAAGTATGCAAATATGGAATTAATAAGGATTGTGGACTACTTGTAAACTCGTCTCGGGGAATTATCTATGCCAGTTCGGCAGATGATTTTGCCGTGGTTGCCGGCGAAAAAGCCAAGGAATTACAAGAACAAATGAAGGCAGAACTAGATAAACTCTAATTCTTTGGATGAACGATAGTAAGATTATCAACGACCCTGTCTTCGGCTTTATCAAAGTACCAACAGGTCCATTGCTTGATATTGTGAGCCATCCTCTTATGCAGAGGTTGACTCGCATCAAGCAATTAGGGTTGGCTTCTGCCGTATATCCGGGAGCTCAGCATACTAGATTCCAACACTCATTAGGAGCTTTTCACCTCATGAGCGAAGCTATTTCTTCCTTGCAACAGAAAGGAGTTTTTATCTTTGATAGCGAGGCGGAAGCCGTACAAGCAGCTATTCTCATGCATGACATTGGACATGGTCCATTCTCTCATGTGTTGGAAAACACCTTAATTCATGGGATTTCGCACGAAGAGATTTCGTTGATGATGATGGAGCAAATCAATAAAGAGATGAATGGTGAACTTAATCTCGCCCTCCAAATTTTTAAAGACGAGTATCCTAAACACTTTTTGCACCAACTGATAAGCAGCCAACTCGACATGGATAGGCTTGATTATCTCAGACGAGACAGCTTCTTTACAGGTGTTACAGAAGGAAATATTGGCAGCGCTAGAATCATTAAGATGCTTAACATGGTGAACGATGAACTTGTCATTGAGCAAAAAGGCATCTATTCCATCGAGAATTATCTTACGTCGAGACGTTTGATGTATTGGCAAGTATATCTTCACAAGACTGCCGTTGCATGCGAAAGAGTCTTAATAAACCTCTTACTTCGAGCAAAATACTTAGCTTCTCGTGGAGAAGATATTTTCGCATCACCCCAATTAAAGTACTTTTTATACAATGAGATAGATGCATCTTCATTCAAAAAAGATAAAAAAGCATTCCAAGCCTATGAGATGTTAGACGATAATGATATTTGGAGTAGCATCAAAGTGTGGACACAACACTCTGACTTCATATTATCAACACTCGCTAACAACTTAATCAAAAGGAATATCTTCAAAGTTGAAATCCGTGAAGAACCATTATCACAAGAGGAAAAAGACGATTTATTACGAGAATTAGCACAAAAAGCTAACATTAGTAGAACAGAGGCTCTGTATCTCTTCAGCGAAGTAGAAATACAAAAAGATATGTATGAACTTGATGAAGACCATATATCAATACTATACAAAGACAATTCCATCAAAGATATCAGTGAGGCCTCAGACATCTTAAACGTTTCACTACTTTCCCAAAAAATTCGCAAATATTACATTTGTTATCAGAGATTATAAATAATAATTGCTATATTTGCACTATTAATACAACCTGATTAATGAAGATGGAATTTACTGCACAACAAATTGCCCAAGTTGTACAAGGGCGTGTAGAAGGTGATGAAAACGCAACCGTTAACACTTTTGCTAAAATAGAAGAAGGCACTCCCGGAGCAATTTCTTTTCTATCGAATCCCAAATACACCCATTATATATATAGCACAGAATCTAGTGTTGTACTAGTAGACGAATCCGTAGAATTAGAGAAACCAGTTAAAGCAACGTTGATTCGTGTGAAGAGTGCATACGAATCTGTCGCAAAACTATTACAAATATACGAGGCCTCAAAGCCTAAGAAAGCTGGTATTGATAGTCTAGCATTTATTTCACCAACAGCTAAGATTGGTAAAGATGTATATATTGGAGCATTCAGCTATATTGGAGACAATGCCAACATTGGAGACGGATGCCAAATATATCCGAATACAGTAGTTGGAGATAACGTTACTCTTGGCAGCGAATGCCTCTTATATCCGCATGTGACTATCTATCAAGGATGCAAAATTGGCAATCGAGTTACCCTACATGCTGGTTCTGTTATTGGTTCAGATGGATTTGGGTTTGCCCCTAATACCGATGGTTATAGCAAGATTCCTCAAATTGGTATTGTCATTATAGATGATGAAGTAGAAATTGGAGCGAACACTTGTATTGATAGATCGACAATGGGCGCTACCCGAATTAAGAAGGGAGTCAAATTAGATAACCTTGTACAAATAGCTCATAACACTGAGATAGGAGAAAACACTGTCATGTCAGCTCAAGTTGGTGTTGCTGGTTCTACAAAGGTTGGAGACTGGTGTATGTTTGGTGGACAAGTGGGAATCGCCGGCCATGCAAAGATTGGTAATAAGGTATTCCTTGGTGCCCAAAGCGGTGTTCCCGGAAATATCAAAGATGATTGTACACTCATAGGCACCCCACCAATGGCCCCAAAAGCCTATTTCAAATCTCAAGCTATATTCCGTAAACTACCAGAAATGTACAAACAACTGAGTACATTACAGAAAGAACTAGAAGAACTAAAAGGAAAACTATAAAGATTTAAGATACTATATGTCAAAACAAAGGACACTCAAAGGAAGCTTCTCACTTTATGGTAAAGGACTGCATACCGGCCTTAGCTTAACAGTTACGTTTACTCCGGCTGCAGAAAATACTGGCTATAGAATTCAAAGAATAGATCTAGACGGACAGCCTATCATAGAAGCTATTGCAGAAAATGTTGTAGACACACAAAGAGGTACTGTATTAGCAAAGGGTGATATTAAAGTATCCACCGTTGAACATGGCATGTCTGCCTTATATGCTATGGGCATTGACAACTGTCTTATTCAAGTTAATGGACCTGAATTTCCTATATTGGACGGTTCAGGCGCTATGTATGTGCAGAAGATTCAAGAAGTTGGAATCGAAGAACAAAACGCAGAGAAAGGCTACTATATCATTCGTCATAAGATAGAAGTAAAGGATAAGAAGACTGGTTCTACCATCACAATACTTCCAGACGACCAGTTTAGTATCACGGTTATGTGTTCTTTTAACTCAAAATTTATCAATAGCCAATTTGCAACACTCGATAATATAGAAAACTTCGCTACAGAAATTGCCCCAGCAAGGACTTTCGTTTTTGTCCGCGATATTGTTCCTCTATTAGAAGCAAACCTCATCAAAGGTGGCGACCTCGACAATGCTATCGTCATTTATGAGAAAGAAGTGTCACAAGAGAAGCTAGACCAACTTGCTGATGTATTAAATGTTTCCCGTATGGATGCAACGAAAATTGGTTACATCCAGCACAAACCTTTAATGTGGGAAAATGAATGTACACGTCATAAATTGCTAGATATTATTGGCGATATGGCTTTAATAGGCAAGCCTATCAAGGGTAGAATCGTGGCAACACGCCCCGGCCATACCATCAATAACAAGTTTGCGCGTCTCATGCGTAAGGAAATCCGTAAGCACGAGATACAAGCACCGATATATGATCCCAACGAAGAGCCACTCATGGACAATATACGAATAAGGGAACTACTCCCCCATCGTTATCCCATGCAGCTGGTTGACAAGATTATATCAATGGGTTCTACTAGCATTGTCGGCGTTAAGAATGTCACAGCCAACGAACCTTTCTTCGTAGGTCACTTCCCGCAAGAGCCGGTAATGCCCGGTGTATTACAGATTGAAGGTATGGCACAATGCGGTGGTATTCTCGTTTTGAGTCAATTAGAAGAACCCGAAAGATGGTCTACTTACTTCATGAAGATAGATAATGTTAAGTTCAGGCAGAAAGTAGTACCCGGGGACACTCTTCTCTTCAAAGTAGAATTATTGCATCCCGTACGTCATGGCATCAGTTCCATGAAGGGATATATGTTTGTAGGTGATAAAGTTGTATCAGAAGCAACCTTCACAGCTCAAATAGTCAAGAATAAATAACTATCTATACGAGATTATATGAATCAAATAAGTCCATTGGCATTTGTACATCCTGATGCAAAGTTGGGAAATAATAACATAATTGGTCCCTTTTGTTATATAGATGCCAATACTGTTATTGGAGATAACAATACATTCCAAAATAGCGTTACTATCAATATTGGTACACGCATTGGAAATAACAACGAAATATTTCCGGGAGCTAGTATTAGCACCAAACCGCAAGATTTGAAATTTAAAGGAGAAGAGACTACTTGTGTTGTTGGTGATAACAATAGCATCCGTGAGAATGTGACTATATCTCGTGGAACAGCCTCAAAAGGCGTTACTATTGTCGGCAACAATAATCTTTTGATGGAGAATATGCATGTTGCCCACGACTGTGTGCTTGGTAATAATTTGATTATCGGCAATTCTACGAAGTTTGCAGGAGAAGTTACGGTCGATGATAACGCTATCATCAGCGCGACAGTACTATGCCATCAATTCTGCAAAATAGGAAGTTATGTCATGATTCAAGGTGGAAGCAGATTCTCACAAGACATTCCGCCTTATATCATCGCAGGCAAAGAGCCCATTCGTTATGCCGGAATCAATATCGTAGGACTCCGTAGACATGGCTTCAACAATGAACTTATCGACCTCATCCATGAGACTTATCGGCTGTTATACAGCAAGGGAGTTCTTGCAGAAGGAATTCAAGAAATCCAAAACAACTTGCAGATTACTCCGGAAGTTCAATATATCATAGACTTTGTGCAAACTTCAAAGCGTGGTATTATTCGATAAATGGACAATACATTAATTGTCATTTTAGGCCCGACAGGAGTTGGCAAGACAGCACTTTGTATCGATTTTGCCAAACATTTTGCATCTCCTATTGTCAATGCAGATTCTCGCCAAATCTTTGCGGAAATGCCTATTGGCACTGCTGCTCCAACTCTTGAGCAGCAAAACATTGTAAAGCACTACTTTGTCGGTAATCATAAGATTACCGACTATTATAGTGCTGCCATGTACGAACACGATGTTCTACAACTACTCCCGACCATTTTTACTCCCGACCATTCCAAAGTCATCCTGACAGGTGGCAGCATGATGTACATAGATGCTGTGTGCAAAGGAATAGACGATATACCCACTGTCACTCCAGAAATTAGAGAACAGGTGATGTCTATCTACCAACAACATGGCCTAGACTATCTTGTTGATATGCTACAACAATTGGATCCTGAGCATTGGGCGATTGTTGACAAACAGAATCCAAGAAGAGTTATCCATGCCATTGAAATATGCATGATGACAGGAAAGACCTATTCCTCTTTCAGAACAAATACACATAAAAAACGACCTTTCAATATAATCAAGATTGGATTAAACAGAGAGCGAGACATTCTTTACCAAAGAATCAACGAGCGTGTTCTTCAAATGATGGAACAAGGGCTTCTAGAAGAAGTAAAATCATTACTTCCTTATAGACATTTAAATGCCTTAAATACAGTAGGATACAAAGAATTATTCAACTATCTTGATGGAAATATTACATTGGAAGAAGCTGTTAGGCAAATACAATCGAATACAAGAAGATATATGCGTAAGCAACTTACTTGGTTCAAAAGAGACTGTGAGATAACTTGGTTTTCTCCCGACAACATTAAAGAAATTATAAATTATATCGAAAGCAAGACATAGATTGTCTCTTAATTCGTACATTTGCAAAGAGTTCTACGTCATTCATTATCAAGAATAAGGGGCAATAGCTCAACAATCCTATTATGAACAAAATAAAAAGTATTATCAACCGGTGTTTTGATTACTGCAAAACATTTTGGGCATGGTACAAAAGACAATACCAAGGGCAACCTTGGTATCGCAAGGGCATCACAGCATTATGCTCTGCACTAGTTGCTTTTATCCTATATTTAGGATTAGTAGACATGAACTTCCTGTGGCTGTTTGGCAAGAGTCCCGGCTATTTTTCGGGCATAATGGATCCCCAGACAAGTCAAGCTTCAGAAATATATAGTGCTGATGGTAAGTTAATAGGTAAATACTTCAATGAAAATAGAACCCCTGTAAAATATGAAGAAATCAATCCAAGTTTCTTCAAAGCCCTCATTGACACCGAAGACGAACGCTTCTACAAGCATTGGGGAATTGACCCTATCGGCTTGTTTGCAGCCGTTAAAGATGCCGTTTTAAAACATGATGCTCGTGGTGCGTCTACCATTACACAGCAATTGGCTAAAAACATGTTTAGAGTCAGAACCCAATATTCCACAGGACTATTGGGGAAGATACCCGGCATCAAAATGCTCATTATGAAGAGTAAAGAGTGGATTATAGCCGTTAAACTAGAAACAGTCTATAGCAAAGAAGACATTCTTACCATGTATGCCAATACGGTAGACTTTGGTTCAAATTCCTACGGAATCAAGACTGCAAGCAAGACGTATTTCAATACTACGCCAAAGGAAATGACAACTGAACAGGCAGCTGTATTAGTCGGTATGCTAAAAGCTACAACTTACTACAACCCAAGGAGTAATCCACAAAACAGTCTTGCTCGTCGAAACACCGTACTCAACAATATGGTACGTCATGGAGACCTATCCAGAAACGTTTGCGACTCTTTATCTGCCCTTCCCATCAAGCTCGATTTCAAGGTAGAAGAAAATTATGACGGACAAGCAAAATATTTCCGCGAAGCCATTTCCAACTATCTAAAGAGTTGGTGTGAGGAGAGTGGTTACGATTTATATAGCAGTGGGCTTAAAATCTACACCACTATTGATACACGAATGCAAAAATATGCGGAAGAAGCTGCGACCAAGCAGATGCGCCAAGTACAGCAAAACTTCAACAACCACTGGGGCAAGAACGACCCTTGGGTAGATGAAAAAGGCAACGTTATACCTCATTTCATTGAAGACATTGCACAAAGACAGCCTGTTTACAAATATCTTCTGTCTAAATACCCCAACAATCCCGACTCTATCAATTACTATTTGAATAAGCCGCATACAGTTAAGTTGTTCGACTATACTAAGGGAACGATAGAGAAAGAAATATCTACCATGGACTCTATTCGCTACATGGTTCATTTCATGCATTGCGGTTTTGTTGCCATGGAACCACAGACAGGAGCCGTTAAGGCATGGGTCGGTGATATAGACTTCACTTCATGGAAATACGACAAGGTGACTGCTATGCGACAGCCCGGTTCCACTTTCAAACTTTTTGTATATACAGAAGCAATGAATCAAGGTCTCACACCATGCGACAAGCGCCGAGATGAGTATATTTCCATGCAAGTCTTCGATAAGAAACTAAACAAAGAAGTGACATGGACTCCATCTAATGCAAATGGTTCCTTCAGCGGTGATAGTATGCCACTGAAAAGTGCTTTCGCCAGAAGTATCAACTCAGTGGCTGTTCGTCTCGGACAAGAGATGGGCATACGCAGAATTATTGAGACAGCACACAAGATGGGTATTAAAAGCCCTCTAGACGAGAATCCCTCTTTGGCTCTAGGTTCTAGCGACGTCAACTTGCTAGAGATGGTAAACGCTTATTGCGTCGCAGCAGCCAATGGAGTGCATCATGAGCCAGTACTTGTTACCAGAATTCTAGATAAAGATGGCAATGAAGTCTACACAGGCCCCACCACTTCAGAGCAAGCTATCCCTTATCGGAGCGCGTTCCTCGTACAACAACTGTTGCAGGCAGGTATGCGTGAGCCGGGTGGAACCAGTCAATCGCTATGGGGATATGTCGGTGATTATCGTGATACCGAGTTTGGTGGTAAGACCGGAACCTCTAACAACCACTCTGATGCATGGTTCATGGCCGTCAGTCCGAAACTGGTTTGTGGCGCATGGGTAGGCGGTGAATACCGCAGTATCCACTTCCGAACAGGAGCATTAGGCCAAGGTAGCCGAACTGCCTTGCCTATATGTGGGTACTTCTTGAAGTCCGTCTTTGCCGATCCTACATTCCAAGCATATCACGGAAAGTTCGATAAGCCAAAAGATGATAACATTACAAGCGACATGTACAACTGCCAAAGCTATTATCAACCGGCCAAACGTGATACAACACAGCAAGATTCTATCATCTCCAGTGACGAAATAATACTTGACGAGAACGGAAATCCTGTTATCAAGACTACTACCGGAGAGAATGGTAAAACAACAGAACAGCAGGGAGAGAAAAAAGAGAAACCGCACGAAGAGGAAGTAAATTTCGACAACCTCTAAACGGTTTCTCACTCATAGCGCTTCACTCTCAATTCACTGCAGAGTCTTTTCAGCAATGCTGGTAAGTCTCTGCAGTAATGCTGAAAAGCCCCAACAGTATTGCTGTAAACACGTTGCAATCACCAAGTTTACGGATAAACGAGCTTACAACTAGGCCAAATTATATAAAAAGAAGGAGCACTCTTGCCTATTATCAAACCATTTAAAGCTATATAGCTATTTACAAACTGTACACCATGCCGGATAGTAAACAAAAGAACATTGACACTTCGCATATTGATCTCGATAATCCTGAGTTCCAAAATGCGTTACAAATTGTTCAATACACCCACCAATCGCTCTTCCTCACTGGAAAGGCCGGTACCGGTAAGTCTACTTTCCTACGTTATCTAGCTGCCAATACTCACAAGAAACACATTATCCTTGCCCCCACAGGTATTGCTGCAATCAATGCCGGCGGTTCTACCCTTCACAGTTTTTTCAAACTTCCTTTCCACCCATTACTGCCCGACGATGTGAGGTATAATGCACGGAATATTAGAGATACATTGAAATATAACAAGGAAAAAATCAAACTGATAAGGGAAGTTGAACTCATCATCATTGACGAGATTTCGATGGTGCGTGCCGACATTATTGATTTCATTGACAAGGTGTTGCGCATCTATAGTCGCAACATGCGAGAACCTTTTGGTGGTAAACAACTACTGTTCGTGGGCGATATCTACCAGTTGGAACCTGTATTAAAGGAAGATGAACGACAGCTTCTTCAGCCCTATTACCCCTCAAAGTATTTCTTTGATGCCCGCGTTTTCCGTGAGTTTCAATTGGTTTCCATCGAATTACAGAAAGTATATCGCCAATCCGACCCTACATTCATCAATATCCTCGACCATATCAGAACGGCGCAAGTAGGCAATACCGACCTTGGGTTGCTAAACACTAGATACAATCAGCAAGAAAATATAGAGCAATCAGGACTGGTCATTACCCTATCCACCCATCGCGATACGGTAGACTATATCAACAAAGAGCATTTGAATAAACTCGAAGGAACATCATCTATCTTCTACGGAATCATAGAAGGAGAATTCCCGGAGAGTAGCCTTCCTACTCCTATGGAACTGGAATTGAAAGTTGGCGCACAGATTCTATTCATCAAAAACGACCGAGAAAAGCAGTGGGTTAATGGCACATTGGGCACCGTCATAGGCCTTGACGATGCACAAGAAGGACACATCTATATCTTGACAGAAGACGGAAACGAAGTAGATGTAGAGCAAGAGATTTGGAGTAATGTCAAATATTCCTTCAACGAAACAGAAAAGAAGATTGAAGAAAACGAGATTGGTACCTACCGACAGTTCCCTATCAAACTCGCGTGGGCAATCACTATTCACAAAAGTCAGGGACTAACTTTCTCACAAGTCAAAATAGATTTGACCGACGGAGTATTTGCCGGTGGACAAACCTATGTAGCTTTGTCGCGTTGTACATCGCTTGATGGACTCTATCTTCAACAGCCTATCAAGCGCGAAGACATCTTCGTGAGAAACGACGTTGTTAATTTTGCCCGAAATTATAATAATACTCGTCAAATCAACAAAGTACTACAACAGAGCAAGGCGGACAAAGAATATGCCGAAGCTATACGCTGTTTCGACAAAGGAAACATGCAAGCCGCTCTCGACAATTTCTTCTTGGCCATACACAGCAGATATGATATTGAAAAACCTGCACCTAGACGACTCATCAGAAAGAAACTCAATCAAATCAATTTGCTCCAATCCAAAATAGTAGATATGGAAACTAAGCTAAAGGAACAAGAACAAATGTTGAAGAGACTAGCTGTAGAATACTTCGTCATGGGCAAAGAATGTGAACACGAACACATGACTGCCGCTGCCATTAAGAATTACGAAAAGGCACTACAACTATGCCCTGATTATCAGGAAGTAAAAAGAAGGCTGAAGAAACTCCAGCCTAAAAATACTTCTAAGAATTGATGTTTCCCGAATAAAGAAAATCAAAATCAAATTTATCGCATAGCACTTGATAGATTTGTTGCACCGGAAGTCCCATCACATTATAGTAACTTCCCGCCAATGCCGTGACTCCAATATAACCTATCCATTCTTGAATACCATAAGCTCCGGCCTTATCCATGGGATGATAATGATCTACATAAAAATCAATTTCTTGCGAAGTGAAAGTTTTGAAAGTAACATCGGAGACAACTTTAAAACTCTCAGCATGGCTTAATGCAGTGAAAGAAACACCTGTTACCACTTGATGTCTCTTGCCACTTAGGCTTCTCAACATCTCTTTAGCCATCTCAGCATCATGAGGTTTACCCAATATCTGCCCATCCAAAATGACAACCGTATCGGCCGTCAATAGCAAGTCATCTTCTCGTAAGTCGTCAAAATAAGCAGCAGCTTTCTTCTTGGATAGATACAACGGTACTTCTTCGGCCACAATCTCTTGAGGATAGGTCTCATCAATACCCGACTTCACCATTACTTGAAAAGGAATATTCAATCCTGCTAACAACTCCTTACGACGGGGAGAATTGCTCGCTAATATCAAATTATATTTCATTTTGTCTTCTCTTTACCATCCAAATGCACGGTTATCTTGCATCCATTTACCTTGTGTACGTAAAATTTGTTCGATAACATCACGCCCACATCCTTGTCCACCTGCCCACTGGCTGACATAAATACTAATATCCTTAATGTCTGGACACGCGTCTTTCGGACAACAAGGGCACCCTACTCTACGCATGATTTCATAGTCGGGAATATCATCTCCCATATAGAGCACCTCTTCATCGGATAGATTGTACTTTTGTAAAAACTCATCATAAGTCTTTATCTTCACACTACATCCCATGTAAACGTCTTCCACTCCAAGTCGAACATATCGTAGTCTAACCGCCTCTGTCTTCCCTCCTGTGAGAATAACTATACGTAGACCTAGTCGCATAGCCAATTGTATGGCATATCCATCTTTGATATTGACTGTACGTAGAGGTTCTCCATCAGAGGCCAACGTAATGGTCTGTGCTGATAAGACACCATCTACATCGAATATAACTGCTTTTATTTTATTTAAATCGTAAGGTATCATAAGTCTATTTCTCTTGTTTACATGACGACAATAAAATACTCTGAGACATTCTATTATATATATCCTGCATGAGGGTATCGTTGCTTAACAACTGGCTCTGCATCTCAATAACCTTCTCATCATGACGAGCAGCCGGCCCTGTCTGCGCTTCGTGTGGTGCCATATCGTGTACTTTCTTGACGGTCTCTTCTATCAACGGTAGCATGGCATCGAATGGTATACCATACGGCTGAAGGATTCTGGCAGATAAATCAAAACAATGATTCACAAAATTACATGCAAAAACCGCCGCCAAATGCAGATATTTCCGATTGTCAGAACTCATCTCATATACATGAGTAGAGAATCCCTCGACAAGTGTTCGCAATGTACAAAGGGCATCGGTATCGCTCGCTTCTATGAAAAATGAAACGGCATGGATATCAAGACTCTTTTTCTTAGAAAAGGTCTGCATGGGATATATCACACCGTATCGTTGCACCTTGCCGACAAAGATATTCATAGGCAGGCTTCCGGCTGTATGTACAAAGAGAGCTTTTTCGCGAGTTGGGCACAACGAAGCAATAACATCGCCCACCACATCGTCTTTCAAAGATATGATATAAATCTCTGCATCGCTGACGACATCACGAATGTTACTGGTAGGAATTGCTCCTATCCGATCGGCTAAGAGCCGTGCCGATTCATCTGTACGGCTATATACTTGAGCGATTTGGTGTCCCGCTGCATATAAGGCGCAACCTAGATGCGTCGCAACATTACCCGCTCCTATTAATACAATCCTCATCTATACTCTATTTAATATAGTGTACTTGCTCCCACTTCAGTTTTTCTTCATCTTGCGATTTGCGTTCATCGACCCAATGACCAATAGCCAAGACACATAAAACCTCTTGCTTCTCATCTAGACATAAGAGTTTCTGAATAACGGAAGTAGCGCTGGTTCCGTCTTTCTTATATCGACCACGAATCTGTATCCAGCAACTTCCAAGTCCTAGTTCTTCAGCCTGATATTGCATACTGATAGCAGCGATTGCCCCATCCTCAACCCAACAACTATTTTGTTCAACATCTCCTGTAACCACAATGGCCATAGGAGCATCTGCCAAGAATGCACTTCCGGCATCTTTAGCCATTGACATTTCTTTTAAGACTGCGGCTTCTGTAACCACCACAAACTGCCAAGAGCGCTGATTTTTTGAGGTTGGCGACATCAAAGCTGCTCGAAGTATCAAGTGTAAATCTTCTTCAGAGATGCGCTCAGTCGTAAACTTTCGATGACTACGCCTAGACGCCACCAAGCTTTTAAATTCTTTCATAAATAGCAATTTATATCTTACAAAGGTAACCAATCTCTTTATAAATCGTGCCCATAAGTTTGACTTTTACAAAATATTTGTTATTTTTGCGACATGGTCGGAGTAACTGTCAGAATCATATCGAAAAGCATTGACTTACCGGACATAGAATATCGAAACTTCTTTCATAGCAAAGAATTCTTCAATATCGTGAAACACTCTCCGGAACAAACACCCTACATGGCCGTGGCAGAAAGAGATGGTGAATGTATAGCCCACTTGCTTGCTACTGTCAGAAGAAGAGGTTCGCTGCTTCCACCTTATTTATATTCACAAGGAAGAGTCTTTGGAGAGGGAGAATATAAAGATGAGAGCGAAAAGGTAGAACTATTTGAATTGCTACTAAAAGCTATCACAAAAAAACTAAGAAGACGTCTCTGCCTGTATATAGAGTTTAGTGACATCAGCCAAAAGATGTTTGGCTATAAAACATTCCGACAAAACCATTACTTTCCTGTCAGTTGGCAAGAGATTCATAATTCACTTCATAGCAAAACACCAGAAGAAAGACTAACTGCAAAGCAACTAAAACGGATCAACAAGATTTATCAAGTGGGATTAGAAACTCGCGAGGTAGGAAACCTCAAGGAGCTAAGCAAACTATATCAGATATTCAAAAGATATTACAGGACTCGTCTCCATCGCTTTCTTCCTTCAGAACATCATTTCCAACAACTCTATCAAAGCACAAATGTTAAATGCTTCGTCACCACCTATAAAGACAACATCATTGGTGGAGCAGTATGTGTGTATTCCGATGGAAATGCATATCTCTGGCATTTTGCTTCCAAGAAGAAAAGACACCCACGGTTGCACCCTAATTTCATGACAGTGTGGAATACGCTCAAATATGCGCACACTCATAATTACGCCCATCTATTCTTTATGGATGCAGGATTGCCATTTAAGCGAAACCTTGTAAGAGAGTTTACCTTGAGTTTTGGAGGTAAACCTGTTGCCAAATACAGATGGTTTAGATGTACTATACCATGGATTAATTCATTCCTCGCATGGATATACAAAGAATAATACCTGTCATGAATCAGACACTAGGTGAATATTGGAAATTATTTTGTACATCATTACATATTATTGCTGTCCGCTAAAAATGAATTGAAAGCCTGCACTCCCTTTATCTACCGGTGATACAAGCATTTTTACTCTATAGGGGACTTGGATTGTAGTTACAAATAGAAAGCATCACAAGATTCCTTGTTTTGATTAGATAATGGTTTATATTTAAGTTTTAATATTCAAAAATACTGTATTAAAGGAGATTTTTCTTACATAGGTCGGAAGAAAAAAGTTTTAGCGGACAGCAATAGATGCAAATACACCTATGGCAAACTTACGTCGTAAAAATGGCCGCGAGAGAGCATGGAACGTCAAATATCTAGGTATTGGTAACGAGAGTTGGGGATGCGGAGGTAACATGACACCGGAATACTACTCAGACTTATACCGCAGATATGCTGTTTACTGTAGAAACTTTGGCAATCATCAACTATATAAAGTAGCCTCAGGTGCCAGTGATTATGATTATAATTGGACAAAGGTCTTAATGAATAATGTCGGCAACAGAATGAACGGTATCTCCTTACATTATTATACAGTAAAGACATGGGAAGGCAGTAAAGGTAGCGCTACAGTTTTCAATAACGACGAATATTACAAAACTTTAGGCAAATGCTTAGAAATTGAAGACGTCATCAAGAAGCATTGCGCCATCATGAACGAGAAAGATCCAGCTAAGAAAGTTGACCTATTAGTAGACGAATGGGGAACGTGGTGGGATGAAGAGCCCGGTACTATCAAGGGACACTTATACCAACAGAATACAATGCGTGATGCCTTTGTAGCTGCCCTCTCGTTAAATGTATTTCAAAGACATACGGATCGCATCAAGATGGCAAATATTGCGCAAGTTGTCAATGTATTGCAAAGCATGATATTAACAGACACAAAAGGTATAGGCCACATGGTACTGACACCTACCTATCATGTATTTAATATGTATAAGCCCTTCCAAGAAGCCACTTATCTCCCATCCGAAACCCTGTGTGATTCCATGATCGTATCGAACAATCACACAATTCCTACTATCAATACATCGGCTGCAAAAACCGCAGATGGTCAAATTGCAGTATCAATAGCCAATGTCGATCTAAATAAACAACAAGAAATAGAAATCAAGACCGACAGATACAAAGCAAAAAATGTCGTCGCTCAGATTCTTACATCGAAAAATATCACAGATTATAACGACTTCTCACACTCGGAAACCGTAAAACCAGCCACATTTAAAAACTTTTCTATACATAATGGGAGTATTAGAATGAAAATTCCGGCCAAATCAATTGTGGTTTTGAGAATTTCGTAGTATATTTGTCATATCAATCCAATCAATACAAAATGAACGACAAAACATTAATGAACCACGCAGCTGATAATATTCGTATATTAGCGGCATCAATGGTTGAAAAAGCTAATTCCGGTCATCCCGGTGGTGCCATGGGTGGTGCAGATTTCATCAATGTACTTTTCTCAGAATTTTTAGTTTATGATCCAGAAGACCCAACATGGACGGGACGGGATCGTTTCTTCCTAGATCCGGGGCACATGTCGCCAATGCTCTATGCAGCTTTGGCACTCCAAGGTAAATTCACCATTGACGAATTAATGCAATTCCGCCAGTGGGGCTCCCCTACTCCGGGGCATCCAGAGCTAGACGTTAAGCGCGGAATAGAGAACTCATCAGGTCCATTAGGACAAGGTCATGCACTTGCTGCAGGAGCAGCTGTAGCCGAAAAGTTCTTGGAAGCTCGCCTTGGACATACAATGATGCAACATAAAGTATATGCTTATATCTCCGACGGCGGCATAGAAGAAGAGATTAGTCAAGGTGTTGGTAGAATTGCTGGCACGCTAGGACTGAATAATCTCATTATGTTCTACGATGCTAATGAGATACAGCTTTCTACCGAATATGCAGAAGTTTCGAGCGAAGATACAGAAGCTAAATACAAAGCATGGAATTGGAATGTCATCAAAATCAATGGTAATGATCCCGATGCTATTAGAGAAGCATTGACAATTGCCAATCAAGAAGATTCAAAACCAACTCTCATTATAGGTAAAACTGTCATGGGTAAAGGTGCTTTACAGAACGATGGTTCTAGCTATGAGCGCAATGTTAAGACTCACGGTGCCCCTCTTGGCGGTGATGCTTATCGTAACACGATTAACAATCTTGGTGGAAATCCGGACAATCCTTTTATCGTTTTTGATGATGTTAAGGAATTGTATGCCAATCGCAAGAAACAGTTAAAGGAGATTGTAGCCATACGTAAACAAGCAGAAGCAGCATGGGCTGCAGCTAATCCTGATAAAGCTGCCATGATGAAAGAGTGGTTTTCTGGTAAAGCTCCACAAGTAGATTGGAGCAAACTAGAAGAGCCGAAAGCTGGAAGCGCGACACGTGTGGCTTCAGCAGCATGCTTAAAGGTTTTGGCACAGCAAGTTCCAAATATGATTTGTGCCTCAGCCGACTTATCTAATTCTGATAAGACAGATGGATTCTTAAAAGAAACCCACTCTATGAAGCACGGTGATTTCAGCGGAGCATTCTTCCAAGCAGGTGTATCAGAGTTGACTATGGCCGATATGTGTATCGGTATGATGCTTCATGGAGGCGTCATTACGGCTATGGGAACATTCTTTGTATTCTCTGACTATATGAAACCAGCCATTCGCCTAGCGGCATTGATGGGTACACCGGTTAAATTTATATGGTCGCACGATGCATTCCGTGTAGGCGAAGATGGACCGACTCATGAGCCAGTAGAGCAAGAAGCACAAATCCGTTTAATGGAGAAACTAAAGAATCATAAAGGACTTGACTCCGTTCGTGTATTCCGTCCAGCCGATGCCAAAGAAACAACTGTATGCTGGCAAATGGCAATGGAGAACATGTCTACACCTACAGCCCTTATCTTCTCACGCCAAGGCATAAACCCATTACCAGAAGGTACGAATTACGAAGAAGCACGCAAGGGAGCTTATATCGTTGCCAATAGTGATGAAGATTTCGATGTCGTACTTCTTGCATCGGGTTCTGAAGTCTCTACTTTGGTAGAAGGCAGCAACAAGCTAAAGCAAGATGGTATCAAAGTACGCATAGTAAGTGTACCATCCGAAGGCCTCTTCAGAAACCAATCTAAAGAGTATCAAGAAAGCATTTTGCCCACAGATGCGAAGAAATTTGGTATGACAGCAGGACTTCCCGTTACCTTAGAGGGCTTGGTCGGTGCTAATGGCAAAGTATTCGGATTGGAAAGCTTCGGTTTCTCAGCACCTTATAAGGTATTAGATGAGAAACTGGGATACACTGGTGAGAATGTATACAACCAAGTAAAGCAATTATTGGCTGAATAATTCAGTCATATACATATTATTAACCAATAATCAAGGAGAGCTCTAAAGGCTCATAACTTTGACAAGTTCTCCTTGAAATCTTAAAATTTCTAGCCTATGGAAGTAAAAAAGATTGGATTAGCTTGCGATCATGCAGGTTTTCCTTTGAAGAAATTCATTCTTGGATATCTTGAAGAAAAAGGTTATCCCGTTCAGGACTTTGGAACTTATAGTGATGAGAGTGTTGATTATCCAGACTTTGCTCATTCTTTGGCTGAAGCTATTGAAAGCGGTGAAGTATATCCGGGAATTGCTATCTGTGGAAGCGGCGAAGGCATGGCCATGACACTAAATAAACACCAAGGGGTACGTGCAGGACTTGCTTGGAATAAAGATATTGCACAATTAATCAGACAACACAACGATGCTAACGTATTAGTTCTGCCGGGAAGATTTATCGATAACAAGACGGCAGCGACTATCCTTGATGAATTTTTCAAGGCCACATTTGAAGGTGGAAGGCACGAAAGACGAGTAAATAAAATAGCTTGTAAATAATATGATCTACAATACTAGATCTTGAATATATTGGGCAAGGGTCGTATGGCTCTTGCCTTTTGCCAATATAATTGTATGATAATAATCCAACATCAAATCAATATATTATGAGAAGTCTATCTCCCACTTACGAGATATGGTATCAAGAAAGCGGTCTGAATGGGCTCTATAAGCAAATTGAACGTTGCGGACGCGTCTGTTATAAGAGCGAAGGTAATCGAACAGAGTCCTCTGCTAAGCCGTTTGTTGAACGAATGATTAAATCGCAACATACCGCAATGCTTGAACATGGTAGTGTTTATATGACAATGAGCCACCAACAAGCAGAGAAATACATTTTAAACAAATTTTCTAAATGTAATTGTGAGGCTGAACAAGCTTTCATCACTACCAATCTACGAGTGCTTGCCGAGAATGGATGGATGGATGATTTAGCCTATATGGTTGAGCCAACTGACAAACATGAGAAGAGGATTACAGTCCACTTCACGACCCAAATATCTATTACACGAGAGTTCAACAGACATCGCGCCAACTCTATGGCAGAGCAATCCACTCGCTATTGTAATTATACTAAAGATAAATTTGGTAGTGAAATTACGGTCAATACACCGCACTGGGTAAAACAACAAGTCTCAGATGACATCAATAACACATTACTATCAGCAGACTTCAAACAACTTTGTAGCCAAGTCTCGTCGGAAGAAGCCATAGAAAATTGGACTCTTCTAGACAGTTGGCTCTTTGCCAATTTGGCCAGTGAGTTTGCTTATATGAACTTGATTCGTCTAGGTTGCAAGCCACAAGATGCAAGAGCTGTATTGCCGCTAGACACCAATACCGAACTCATTCATACTGCATTTACCTCTGACTGGAAACATTTTTTCAATCTTAGAGCACTTGGTACAACCGGTGCACCACATCCTGATGCACAGCAACTAGCCCAACCTCTCTACGAAGAATTCATAAAACTAGGACTTATATAAACCCAATCATACAACAATGGAGAAATTGATTATCAACTCTTATGAAGAGTTTGCAGCCCATTTGGGTGAGCAATTAGGTGTTTCCGAATGGTTACAAGTTGACCAACAGCGAATCAATATGTTTGCAGATGCCACGCTTGATCACCAATGGATACACATCAACGAAGCTAAAGCACAACAAGAGAGCCCATACAAAAGCACTATTGCTCACGGTTATCTTACGCTTTCATTACTTCCATACCTATGGGGACAAATCTGTGAAGTTAACAATCTAAAGATGATGGTCAACTATGGAATGGATAAAATGCGCTTTGGAGTTCCTGTTATAACAGGTTCTAAAGTTCGGCTCATTGCCAATTTGGACAGCATAGAAAACCTAAGAGGTATCTGCAAAGCCGGTATTAAATTCAAAATAGAAATCGAAGGACAAGGCAAACCTGCCATTGAGGGCATTGCAACCTTCCTATATTACTTCAAGTAGCCTAAAATTAGGCTACTTTTTTTATTTCCAACAGTTATTTATAAACAAAAAAATGCCGCTGGACATAGTCCAGCGACAATCTCTCATTTTTCAATTCGAGCTAACGAATTACATAGCTGAGTCAGCAGCAGCAGTATCAGCAGCAGCAGTGTCAGCAGCAGCGCTATCAACCATAGTTGTATCAGAATCTGCGTTACCAGCAGGAGCTGCAGTCTTGTTACCACATGATGCGAAAGAGATAGCTGCGATAGCTACGAACATTAAAACTAATTTCTTCATTTTCTTTGCTTTTTAAATCTGTAAAACAATCATTTGTTTATTAAAACGATGCAAAGGTAAGTAATTTTTTGAAACACCGTCCTCTTTTTTCATCTTTTTTTATGTCCGTTTTGTAACTTTTTCATAAATCACTATATATCAAGCGATTACAGTTTGTAAAATTATGTTAAAGTCGCATCACGTCATCTCTACAGATGGCAAACTACTAGATTATACCGGAAGATAGAAGTAGCATTCTACGCCCAAGAGGGTTAGAAATAAGTAATCTAAAGGCTGTATATTTCTTCGTATACTTATTGTCAGGTAGCGGATAAAGCCCATGTGCACGCAATCGTTCAATGGCATCATTCAAATGACGTTCGCTATGTGTCGACTTAATTATCTGATACAGGTAATCCATTGTCAACTGTGCCACTCGCCTATTGAGGGCTATTCGCTCTGCAATCGGCAATATAGCGGCCTTAGTTTGTAACTTATATAAAACCGTCTCAGCATCTTCTATCCTCTTTGCCACATATCTATTATCTTTATTATTGGTAATAGAACCTTCCCGATTACGATAGAAATACGCCTTGGCATTGGTCACAAATACCTTTGAACATCGCAACATTAATAAGGGAGTAAATTCTTCATCCTCTTTTAAAGAACCAGCTGTAAACCGCAAATCTCCCAAAATAGTTCGACGAAATATATACCTCCACACCGCAGCTTTCAAGTTGTGATGAACCATATATTCGCTTCCAAAAACCGGTCCTTCATAACTAAAAGGCACATCAACATCCTCTTTACGTCCACTTTCAAACAACACCATATCAGGAGAATGATACCTTGCTATATCCAAACAATGTTCATAAGCTGTTCGTAGCAACTTATCGTCGCCATCTACAAACTGAATATAATGGCCCGTAGCAACTCGTATTCCCATATTTCGAGCTACAGACAAGCCTCCGTTCGCCTGCCTTACATAAATAATAGAATCACGATATTCTTCCAAACTGTCCAAAGCCAAAATATCCGAACCATCATCAACCACTATCACTTCCCTATCATCATTGCTCAACGACAAGGCCATGATACTCTCTATACATTCTTGTAACAGAGAGGGAGGAAGATTATAAGCAGGAATAATAAAACTGATTAAAGGTGTCTTTGGTTCTTGTGTCATGTAGTTATGAGAAAATTGGTTGTCATGCAAAGGTACATAAAAAGATTAAAGTGGCTTAAGCTATTATCATTATATTTTCGTACATTTGCAACCTATGAAGATCTATAAGCAGCAACATACAGGCGATTACACCAACTATGTCGTCAATCGGCAAGGCACTTTGTTGGAATGGCTCCTCGAAAACATTCCGGGAGAAAGCCGGAATAAAATCAAGGCGACTCTACAAGGAAGAGGGATTAAAGTTCAAGGGAAGATTGTTACACAATACAATTATCCTCTTCAGTCGGGAATGAAGGTGTCGGTCAGCAAAACCAAGAAGAATGTAACGTTCAAAAGTCGCTATATCAAGATTGTGTACGAAGATAGATATATCATTGTCATTGAGAAAAATATCGGCATACTCTCCATGGCTGCCGGCCATTCTTCGCTCAATGTAAAGACCGTACTAGACGACTATTTACAGCAGACACGCCAACACTGTACCGCCCATGTAGTTCATCGACTTGACAGAGACACTAGTGGACTCATGATTTATGCCAAAGATATTCAAACAGAACGATTGCTAGAAGAAGATTGGCACCATATCGTTTATGACCGACGCTATGTTGCTGTTGTCTCAGGTGAGATGATAGATGACGAGGGAACCGTCGAAAGTTGGCTTAAAGACAACCGAGCTTATATCACTTACTCATCTCCGGTAGATAATGGGGGCAAATATGCTGTGACTCATTATCATGTATTAGACCGTACAACAGCATATAGTTTAGTAGAGTACAAATTAGAAACTGGGCGTAAGAATCAAATCAGAGTCCACAGCGCTGATATTGGTTTTCCTGTTTGTGGAGACATAAAATACGGTAATGGCGACAATCCTTGTCAACGACTATGCCTCCATGCTTACATGCTATGTTTCTACCATCCCGTCACTCACCAGCGTATGGAGTTCGAGACTCCCATCCCCACGGCATTCCGTCAATTATTCAAATAAGACACAACACAAATGACTTCTACTTTCACCTATTATATATATGTATTGATAGCCATCATCGTTGGCTTCTTTGTGATAAAAAAAATCACCGGCTGTCTTATCAAGACCGTTATCGGAATTGCACTCATCGTAATCCTTGTTGCAATCTATTTTCTCTATTACGCTTAAAAGTCAAATCGGGCAGTAACATTGATTTGCCTTCCCGTCAAATAGTTCGGGACGGCGTATTGTTGTTGGGTTACATCAGTAATCCAATAGTAACTGTTTACATTGTTGATACCTAGTACATTCAAACATTCCATTCCGAGCCACACATCTTTCAAGAAACTTGAGCGCTCGGCCTTGACTCTATCCCATAAACAATAGTTCAGGCCAATGTCGGCTCTCCTATATGCAGAGGCTCTAAAAGCATAACGGTCCAGTTCTTGATGCGGAGCAAAAAAAGGAAGTCCATCTGAAAAAGCTAGCCTTAGACTCATCTTCCACCTATCACTTCCCGGAAAATAATCAGTAAAATAGAGGTTTAGCGCATAGCGACAATCCGATGGAAGCGGAATACTTTTCCCATTCAGTTTCATACTTGTGTTCATCAACGACACATTCAACCAAGAATCTGTACCCGGCACAAACTCTCCATACACACCGACTTCTACTCCTGCTGTATGTCCTGATGAGACATTATCTCCATAATAAATAACTTTCATATTATTCACGGAATATGGTATCAAGTTGCTCAAAGCCTTGTAATAGGCCTCTGCGGTCAACTTATATCGCCTACTTTTAATATGGAAGCGATAGTCATAGCCTAGAATAAAATGGATAGAGCGCTGACTTTTAATATTCCTATTCAACGTTGCATAGTTTGTTCCGTCTACAGTATTCGTATCTCTCAGCTCTTTATAAAAAGGAGCTTGATAGTAAATGCCCGTCGCAAACCTCAGCGTAGTATTCTCACTGTAGGCCGGAATAACACCTAAGGATATACGTGGACTCATAATTGTCTCACGATTGAAATTCCAATGACTTATTCGAACACCGTAATTCAGTGTAAAGAGGCTATGCCCACCAGCACTCGTAAACCTGTAAGTATTTTGCAAGTACGCCTCTACTCTATTAGCATCCAAAGCATTATTGGCTTTCATCGAATATATCATCTTCAAATCTTTACCGATATGAGGTATGCTATACCCGGCCGAATCTCTCATTTCATATTCAGTAGACTGCTCTTCTATATGTTCTTGCTTAAATTGTAATCCTGCTTCAAAAGCATGCTTTTGCGTTTTATGGGTCATTTTCAGCAACAAGCTCCTTACATTTGCTTTCAAGTAGTTTCGTGAATGTTCAAAATAAGTACCCACTGCGAGGTTCTCACTCGTCTCAGTCTGATTTAGCCAATATTGACCTTGAATATCGTATTTCTCTTGTTCGTGCGTATAATATGCCGACCCTAGCAATGTCACTTTTGTTTTTGATCCCAATATTCCTGATATTCCGATACTACCGAAATAAGTCGTAAATCGGTCTTTCTCGTGTCCGTCGAAATACACCTTAAACTTTTTCACATTATCAATTGTTCCAAAAGCAGTTTCCCTATCTTCCGGTTCAAAGTTATAATGATTGTCCGATATATTACCAAGGATATTGATTTCCCAGTTTTTAGAAGGTTGATAGCTTAAATAAGTCTGATAGTCTAGATAGCTTGGACGATATTCTCCATTCGTCTCCAACGTACCTAAAAGGTAACGAGAGGTTTTATACCTCACACTATTCAGCCAAGATATTTTCTTCGTTGCCATTCCTAGATATGCGCTTCCTCCCAGCATACTTGCAGAGACAGTACCTTCCAACGCTCCGGGCGACAGTCTTTTATAATTGATATCAAGCACCGAAGACATCTTATCTCCATATTTGGCAGTAAATCCACCGGCCGAAAATGCAATCTTATCCACCATATAAGGATTGATAATAGACAATCCCTCCTGCTGTCCACTCCGCACCAAGAAAGGGCGAAATATCTCTATACCTTCTATATATACACTGTTTTCATTAAAGTTTCCACCTCTCACATTGTATTGGGACGAAAGTTCATCGTGTGACGTAACACCAGCTTGCGTCTGAATCAAATTCTCCACCGCATTGCCACTAGCCGAGGGTATCGTCTTCAAATCTTTTGCTTTCAAATCGCGTACTTGTCCGGTCTCTATCTTCTGTCCTTGCACTTGCACTTCGGCCAATGTATTGTCAGAATATAGAACCACTTGCAAAGTCTGCTTACCTTTTGGGTGACGAAGCACACGTGTTTTTGTCTTATACCCTACTGTAGAAAACTTCACAACGACAGAATCTTCAGTCATCAGAGTCAGCTGGAATTCCCCATTGATAGAAGTCATCGTTATCTTCCCCTGCTTTGGCACAGCGACCGTGGCAAAAGGCAATGCCTTCATCTCTCCATCAGTCACCTTCCCTTTCAAAATGAAGCTCTGTCCCATGCCATAAATGACATGAAATATCAGTATAGTCAAAAAGATTACTTTCCGTATCATGCTCTTATAACGTTTCATTCCGTATAATATTACATCAGCATCTTTCCTTATCGACACTTCATCCCCATCTATTCGTATTACTGCAAAGTTTATACAGCATTACTGTCTGCACCTTGCAACAATGCTGTTTGTTATCAGCAACCCTACTGTAGAATCTTGGCAGTAAATCCATCCATGTGGTAAAAAGATATAATAATGATATAGGCAGCTTATAAATTCGATTTTAATTGTTACTTTTGCAATAGACAACTATTACAAAAATGATTAGTAAGGCTAAAATAAAATACATTAAATCTCTAGAGCACAAGAAGTTCCGGAAGGCAGAGCAAGTCTTTGTTGCAGAAGGCCCAAAAGTGATTGGAGACATGATGCAGACCACAAGCCCTAAGATAATTGTTGCTGTAAAGGATTGGTTTGATAAGCATCACGTGCCAACAGATACGGAACGCATCACTGTAACCGAAGAGGAACTTGCAAAAACAAGTTTCTTACAGCATCCGCAGGAAGTTCTTGCCGTTTTTCCGATTCAGCCCTTCACGGCAATGGCAACAAATGAATTAACAGGGTTGGAAATTGCCCTAGATGGCGTACAAGACCCCGGTAACCTAGGCACCATTATTCGTATTGCCGATTGGTTTGGTATCGAAAACATCTATTGTAGTACAGATACTGTCGACGCCTTTGGACCCAAAACTGTCCAAGCCACTATGGGAAGCTTATCACGAGTAACAGTTACCTATGGCGACTTGACTTCACGCCTCACCTCACTCCCCCCCACAACTCCCATTTATGGCACGCTACTTGATGGAGACAACCTTTACGAACAACCATTGGAACCAAAAGGAGTCATCGTTATGGGCAATGAGGGAAACGGAATATCACCACAAATCAAAAAATTAATCAATAGAAAATTATTCATACCCAACTTTCCTAAGGGTAGGAAAACTGCTGATAGTTTAAATGTAGCGATTGCAACAGCTATCGTTTGCGCAGAATTTAGGAGAAGATAATATGAGAAACGAAGATTTATATAAGAGTAGAAGTTTCGCAGGCTGTATCAAATCAGCCTGCGACATGGTAGTCACCAATCCTATTAAAATATTGAAAGCCACTTGGCTTCCAACCATCATACTAGCCATAGCAGAGACATTCATCATGTTGACTTATATCCCTGATATGACCATCACACAATTTGGCTTCTCCTACCCTGCCCTCACACTCACACTAATGGTTCTATGTTGGATACTATCGGTTATTGCTTCCATTTGGTTTATCAGCAGTATTTACAGGTTGGTCAACGGCCAAAGTTTCAAAGAGACATGTAAGCGCAGCGCTATTATCACCATATTCTACTCCATCGTTTGTATCTTGATAAGCTCTACACTTGCATATGGTTCTCCCGCTTTTGCCACATTTCTCATCAAGCACAAGTTAATGGCAGCTCCCACAGCCATTACCGGTAGTTACCTTACTGCCACCATATTGGCGATTGCAATTATTGCAGCTCTCCTCCCGGCTGTCTCCTCCGGCACAGAATATCTGGTAGAAAAAGAAACTTCATGGAGAAACATTCTTGGTACAGGCTATAAAAGAGGATGGAAACATTGGGGGTTTCTCTTCACAACCAACCTGATGACACTGATTACTGCTACATGTTTTGGCTTTTTATGCCTGTTACCACTGCTAATTATTGGCGGAGCGCAGACTGCCAATCAATTAGGAATGCTTAACGGCGACCCCAATGGCGCTCCTTCCTACTTCCGTTGGTTGCTCATTGCGACGTCAATCATCACTCTAACTTTCATGAACTATATCTTCCTATGGGGATGTATGGTCAATTATTACGCAATGGGTTCCATCAACCAACGCGAAGAGGAGAAAGCAGCAGCTAAAAGCAACACAACTGATAATATGCCATTGATATATGAATAAGAAACAAAGAATACTCTTTATAGACAGAGACGGCACACTGATAGAAGAACCTGCCGACGAACAAATTGACAGTTTCGACAAACTCAGATTCTGTAAAGGAGTCTTTAAAAACCTCGGTTTTATACGTCAACAGCTAGATTTCCTCTTCGTTATGGTAAGCAACCAAGATGGCTTAGGCACTGATTCTTATCCCGAAGAAACTTTTTGGCCAACCCATCATTTCGTCCTGCAAACGCTTGAAGGAGAAGGAATAACTTTCGACGACATTAAGATTGACCGGCATTTCCCGGAAGATAACTCACCCATGCGTAAACCGGGAACGGGTATGTTGCAAGAATATATGAACCAAGCTAAGTTTGATTTAGCCAACAGCTACGTCATTGGTGACCGAGAGACCGACCGTCAGTTGGCAGAAAATCTTGGTTGTAAAGCGCTCATTCTGAATCAAGACGGAATGACATGGGATAAAATCGCTGAATTATTATTTGCCGGTGAACGTATTGCAGAGGTAAGACGGACTACCAAAGAGACGGATATCTACGTGAAAACAAACTTAGATGGAACCGGAAAATGTGACATCTCTACAGGCTTAGGATTTTTCGACCACATGCTCGAACAGATTGGAAAGCATGGCATGATAGACCTTACGATACATACAAAAGGAGATTTACAGGTAGACGAACATCACACGATTGAAGATACCGCAATATGTTTGGGAGAATGTATCTTACAAGCACTCGGCAACAAACGGGGCATCGAACGCTACGGATATTGCCTACCAATGGACGATTGCCTTTGTCAAGTAGCTCTCGACTTCGGTGGACGCCCATGGTTAGTATGGGAAGCAGAATTCCACAGAGAGAAAGTTGGAGAGATGCCTACCGAGATGTTCCTACACTTTTTCAAAAGTTTAAGCGATGCCGCCAAGATGAATTTAAACATTAAAGCGGAGGGAACCAATGAGCATCACAAAATAGAAGGCATATTCAAAGCATTGGCTAGAGCTTTAAAAATGGCTATCAAAAGAGATATATATCACTATGAGCTCCCCTCGACTAAGGGTTCCTTATAGTGTTAATATATTATAAATCATAACAAACTATTAGTTTTTACATATTCCTCTCATAGGAATTTAGTAACTTTGTGGCCAATTTAGTCCGTGGAGGCTTAGTAAAGTGTCGACAAATATGTCGAACGCCTTACGGAGAAACCGTTTAATATATAAATAATGTACGCAATTGTAGAAATTAACGGTCAGCAGTTCAAGGCAGAACAGGGCAAGAAGCTCTTCGTTCATCACATCAAGGATGCTGAAGCTGGTAAGACTGTTGAATTCGACAAAGTTCTGCTCGTAGACAACGACGGAGCAGTGACTGTCGGTGCACCTACTGTAAGTGGTGCGAAAGTAGTAGTTGAAGTTGTGACCCCTCTCGTAAAGGGTGACAAGGTTATCGTTTTCAAAATGAAGCGTCGCAAAGATGCTCGCAAGCGCAACGGTCACCGTGCACAATTCACAGAAGTAGAAATCAAATCAATTAACGCTTAACACAGGAGGAACAAACAATGGCACATAAAAAAGGTGTAGGTAGTTCTAAGAACGGACGCGAATCAGCTTCTCAGCGATTAGGTGTAAAGATTTGGGGTGGTCAGAAAATCAACGCAGGTAACATTATCGTTCGCCAGCGCGGTACAAAACATAATCCCGGTGAGAATGTGGCAATCGGTAAAGATGACACATTGTACGCTTTGACAGACGGAGTTGTTTACTTCCGCAAGGGACGTAAGAACAAAAGTACTGTTTCTGTGCTGTCACCCGAAGCTTATGCTGAAGTAACAAAAAAGGCTGAAGCTTAAAACAACAAAAAAATTATTCCAAACAAACAATAGAATGCCAATCTCTTCACAGGGATTGGCATTCTGCTTTTTTGTGGATATTCATTACTCTGAAAGAAATATTTTTAGTATATTTGCCAACAATATCGTATAATCAAAAAACTAATAAAAGCATATGCTTACACTTAAACTCATCAGTGAAGAAACTGAACGTGTAATAAAAGGTTTGGAGAAAAAAAACTTCGAAGGTGCTCAAAAAATCATTGAAGATGTATTAGCCATTGACAAACGTCGTCGCGAAGCACAACAAAAGTTAGATTCCAATAAACAACAAGCCAATTTACTATCTAAACAAATTGGCGGTTTAATGAAAGAAGGAAAAGCTGAAGAAGCTAAATCAATAAAGGCTAAAGTCGCAGAATTCAAAGAAACAGATAAGCAGTTACAAGAAGAGATGGAAACTGCACAGCAAGAACTTACTAATTTACTGCTTTCTATTCCTAACATTCCAAACGAAGATGTGCCGGAAGGTAAAGACGCATCTGACAATGTCGTCGTCAGAGAAGGTGGTATCAAGCCGGAACTCAAGTCTGAAGCATTATGCCACTGGGATATTTGTAAAAAGTATAATTTGGTAGATTTTGATCTTGGCGTAAAGATAACCGGTGCTGGCTTCCCAGTCTATATAGGCAAGATGGCTCGTCTGCAAAGGGCATTGGAAGCATTCTTCCTTGACGAAGCACGCAAGAGTGGCTATTTGGAAATACAACCTCCTTATGTTGTAAACGAAGCATCAGGCTATGGTACCGGCCAGTTACCAGACAAGGAAGGCCAAATGTACCACGCCAATTTGGATAACTTGTATTTGATTCCTACTGCCGAAGTTCCTGTAACCAACATCTTTAGAGATGTCATTTTGGATGAAAGCAGCCTTCCTATCAAGCGCTGTGCCTACTCAGCTTGTTTCCGTAGAGAAGCAGGATCTTATGGTAAGGACGTGCGTGGTTTGAATCGTTTGCATCAATTTGACAAAGTCGAGATTGTGCGTATTGACACCCCGGAACATTCCTATGAATCTTTGAACGAGATGCTCGTTCATGTAGAAGGACTTTTACAGAAACTAGAACTCCCCTATCATATACTACGTCTATGTGGAGGAGACATGAGTTTCACCTCAGCTATATGCTATGACTTTGAAGTATGGAGTGCGGCACAACAACGTTGGCTGGAAGTTTCTTCTGTGTCTAACTTTGAAAGCTATCAGGCTAATCGCTTGAAGTGTCGCTATCGCCGTGCAGCCGACAAGAAAACAGAACTTTGCCATACCCTAAACGGTTCTGCATTGGCTTTACCAAGAATTGTTGCGTCCATCTTGGAAAACAATCAGACTCCAGAAGGAGTACGAATTCCGAAAGTCCTTGTCCCTTATTGCGGTTTTGAAATACTCGACGATAAAAACTTCTAAAGCTTTTTGACTGCATGAAACATAAAACTATCTTGGCTATCTGCCTTCTTCTCACTTCAGTTGGCTCTTTTGCCCAACATGCTGTTGGTGTTACAACCATCAAACCGTATGTAGGATTGAGCTATGCTTCCATGTTCAACGGCGACCTTGATTTCAGGAAAGGGATGATCGTGGGGGTTGATTTTGAAAAGAGGATAGCCAAGTGGCTTTCCATTAGCGCAGGAGCTGCATATGCTCCATTAGGTGGCAAATATAATGACAGCAATGACAAAAGTTTCATTTGGAAGCACGACTATCTTACATTTCCTGTCACAGCAAATTTCTATCCTGTAAAGGGTTTAGCATTTAAAACAGGCTTACAGGCAGGACTAAGCATCAGAAACAGACAAGAAAGTATTGGTAACAGTACTCTCATAATGAAAGACATGGAAGGAAGTCTAAAACCATACGACTTGTCAATACCTGTTGCTATTTCATACGAACTATACAATATTGTACTAGATGTACGTTGGAACATCGGTATCATAGACATCGGTTCAAGCAATCCATGGACTGGCAATCTCTATATGCATAATTCACATCTTGGGGGAGCTAACTTTGCCTATTTATTTACAATAGGCTATCAGTTTGAATTATAATCAGCCGTTGCTTTAACAGCAACTAACCCGATATTCTATTAATACACCATAATTCACATGAACAAGATTATTTATAAGGAGCAATACTCTGAGAAGGTATTTAGATTTGATATTGAAGCACCACTTATTGCTAAAAGTAGAAAGGCGGGCAATTTCATTATTGTACGTGTAGACAACAAGAGTGAGCGAATGCCTCTTACCATTGCTGATGCTGACATTAGTAAAGGAACTATTACACTGGTCGTCCAAAAAGTAGGCTTATCGTCTACCAAATTATGTAATCTAGAAGTTGGAGACTATGTGGCAGATGTAGTCGGTCCATTGGGAAATCCTACTCATATTGAGAATTTTGGTACTGTCGTATGTGCAGGAGGTGGAGTCGGTGTAGCTCCAATGTTACCCATAATTAGAGCATTAAAAGCCGCTGGTAATCGAGTACTCTCTGTCTTGGCTGGAAGAAGTAAAGACTTAATCATCATGGAAGATGAAGTAAGAGCTTCATCCGACGAGACCATCATCATGACCGATGATGGAAGCTATGGTGAGAAAGGTGTCGTGACAGTAGGTATAGAGAGACTCTTGAATCAAGAGCATGTGGATAAAGTCTTTGCTATAGGGCCTCCTATCATGATGAAATTCTGCTGTTTACTCACGCAGAAATATAATATACCTACCGATGTATCACTGAATACAATCATGGTTGACGGTACTGGCATGTGCGGAGCATGTAGGTTAACCATTGGCGGAAAAACTAAATTCGTTTGTATTGACGGCCCCGAATTTGATGGCGCACTGGTGGATTGGGACGAGATGTTCAAACGTATGGGAACGTTCAAGGATTCTGAAAAAGACGAAATGGAACATTACCAAGAGCACTTGTTTGGCAACTCAACAGAATCTATAACAGAGACTACGGATATTACAATGGATCAGGCTCCTACAGAAGATTCTATGGAAGTATTGACAGATAGGAATGCCGAATGGAGAAAGAACTTAAGAACTTCTTTAAAAGCAAAAGAGCGCACACAAATTGAGCGTGTAAAAATGCCAGAGCTAGATCCTGTGTATCGAGCTACGACTAGATTAGAGGAAGTAAACATTGGCCTAACTAAAGAAATGGCATTAACAGAGGCAAAACGTTGTCTAGACTGTGCAAAGCCCACTTGTGTAGAAGGCTGTCCGGTAAAAATCAATATACCATCATTTATCAAAAATATTGAACGTGGTCAATTCCTTGCTGCAGCTAAGGTGTTGAAAGACACCTCTGCCCTACCAGCAGTATGCGGCCGTGTATGTCCTCAAGAGAAACAATGTGAAAGCAAATGTATTCACCTCAAGATGAATGAGCCGGCTGTAGCTATAGGATATTTGGAACGTTTTGCAGCAGACTATGAACGTCAAAGTGGTCAAATGTCTATACCGGAGCTTGCACCGTCAAATGGCATCAAAGTGGCAGTTATTGGCTCTGGTCCATCAGGCTTAAGCTTTGCCGGTGATATGGTAAAACGCGGCTTTGAAGTTTATGTATTTGAAGCTTTACATGAAATAGGTGGTGTATTAAAATATGGTATCCCGGAATTCAGACTTCCAAATCACATTGTAGATGTCGAGATTGAGAACTTAAGAAAGATGGGAGTACACTTCCAAACAGACTGTATCATAGGTAAAACAATCTCTATCGAGCAGTTGGAACAACAAGGATTCAAGGGCATTTATGTGGCTTCAGGTGCTGGGCTACCAAATTTTATGGATATTCCGGGAGAAAATGCAATCAATATCATGTCAAGTAATGAGTACTTGACACGTGTAAATTTGATGGATGCTGCCAATCCCACTACTGATACACCTATCAATCTCGGCAAGCATGTACTCGTCGTTGGTGGTGGAAATACCGCAATGGATTCATGTCGTACAGCTAAACGTCTAGGCGCAGATGTCACACTTGTGTACAGACGTTCGGAAGCTGAGATGCCTGCTCGATTGGAAGAGGTAAAACATGCTAAAGAAGAAGGTATCAATTTCCTAACTTTACACAATCCTATAGAATATTTGACTGATGAGAATGGAGCTGTAAAAGCTGCCGTATTGCAAGTAATGAAATTGGGAGAACCGGATAGTAGCGGACGTTGTCGTCCAGAACCTATTCCGAGAGAAACTAGAACCATAGAAGTTGACCAAGTGATTGTAGCTGTTGGTGTCAGCCCTAATCCACTAGTCCCCAAAAGTATCTCCGGCCTAGAGTTGGGCAGAAAGAATACTATCGTTGTCAATGAAGATATGCAATCTAGCAGACCTGAGCTGTATGCTGGTGGGGATATTGTACGCGGAGGTGCTACTGTAATCCTCGCAATGGGTGATGGAAGAAAGGCCGCTGCAGGAATGAGTGCTCAACTCATAGCTAACTAAAAGCATTTATCAGATGATTTTTAACAAAATTTACACGACAAAATATCTATCTCTGCTTATTCTTGTTTTTCTGGGCACACACAATATATATGCTCAGAAAAAGAGAAAGCATGTCCGCCCAACGCCTCAAAAAGAAATAACACATACGCAATCACCTTTGGAAACGATGCCGATTGCCAAAGTTATGTTTGTAGATAGCATTGTTGTTGATTTCAAAGATTTCATCCAGCAGATTCCCTTAAACCCAGAATCCGGCACACTCTTATCGTACAATAAATTTTTCTCGACAACGGATGAGTCAGCAAAGACCGTTCACATCAATGAATTCGGTAACCACTGTTACTATGCAAAAGGAGACTCCATAGCCAGTCGTCTTTATACGCAAGATAAATTAGGGGATACTTGGACTAATGAACATGTATTAGAAGAGATTCCATCTAGTTATCAGTCTATCAATTATCCTTTCATGTGCACCGATGGAATTACACTTTTCTTTGCAGCTAAAGGTGGAAACAGTATTGGAGGATATGATGTCTTTATGACTAGACATAATAATAATGATGGCCATTTCTATACACCAGAGAATTATGGATTACCATACAATTCAGAATTCAACGATTATCTCATAGCTATAGACGACATTGACTCTCTAGGATGGCTAGTTACAGACCGTCATCAACCAGAAGGGAAAGTATGCATCTATACATTTGTACCAACAACTTCTCGCGTCAATATAGATACTGAACAATTCAATAAAGATGAAAGAATGGGCTATGCTCAACTTAATAGCATAGAAAAAACATGGACTTTTGGAGACAGAGCGAATGCCCTCGAACGTATTAAAAAATTAAAAACAAGATTACAAAATCAATTGATAGTTGCAAATGACATCGCTTTTGTCATCAACGATAATGTGACCTATCACTCTATCAATGATTTCAAATCACAGGAAAACAAAAATTTATTCCAACAATTAGTTCAATTAAAGAAGGAATATCTAGCTAACACCCTATTACTTGAAAGTCAAGTTAATAAGAACAAAATTGATAGTAATCTACAAGATTTAGAAAAGAGATGTATCCAATCTCACCAAGAAATTCATGCATTAGAGAAAAAAATAAGAAATACAGAAAATCTTTTAATTAAATAAACAGAATTATTATGGACACACAGAAATACTTTGCAGAGTCTGAACTCATCATTAACTCTGATGGTAGTATATTCCATCTACATCTCAAACCTGAACAACTAGCAGATAAGGTAATTTTAGTTGGTGACCCGGGACGAGTGCAATTAGTAGCCTCATTCTTCCAATCAAAAGAATGTGAAATATCTAATCGCGAATTTCACTCCGTCACCGGAAGTTATAATAACAAACGAATCACAGTTCTTAGTACAGGTATCGGATGTGACAATATAGACATTGTAGTAAACGAACTAGATGCTTTAGCAAACATTGATTTCGAGAGTAGAACCGAAAAACTCAATAAGCGCCAATTAACTCTGATAAGAATTGGAACTTGTGGAGGCTTACAGCCAAACACTCCAGTAGGTACATATATTGCTAGCGTCAAGAGTATCGGATTCGACGGATTACTAAACTTCTATGCAGGCCGCAATGAAGTTTGCGACTTAGAGTTTGAAGCAGCTTTCAAAAAGCACATGAACTGGAATCCCCTATTATGCGCCCCCTACGTCATTGATAATAATGCCGAGCTAGTAGAACGGATAGCCGGCATAGAAATGGTACGCGGTGTAACAATTGCCTGCGGTGGTTTCTTTGGTCCTCAAGGACGTGAATTACGCATTCCACTAGCCGACCCAAAACAAAATGGAAAGATAGAATCTTTCGAATATAATAACTATAAGATTACTAACTTTGAAATGGAAAGCAGTGCACTAGCAGGTTTATCTAGACTCATGGGGCATCAAGCAATGACCTGCTGTATGGTTATAGCAAACAGATTGGCCAAACAAAGCAATACTAATTATAAGAATAGTATTGATGGACTAATCAAACTTGTCTTAGAACGTATTTAATTGATGAATCAAGAAATTTTGAATCCACTTTCTGACCATTCAACCATCTGTGCACTCGCAACCCCTCCCGGTGGTGCCATCGGAGTTATTAGACTCTCCGGACCAGATGCTATCACTATTACACAGACTCTTTTCCGTAGCCATACGGGAAAGAGTTTGTCATCAGCAAAAGCCAACACTATCCACTATGGAGAAATTATTGATAATGAGGGGAAAACCATTGATGATGTATTAGTCAGCATCTTTCGTGCCCCACATTCATATACAGGAGAAGATAGCGTAGAGATTTCATGTCATGGTAGCCGATATATCCTACAAACCGTATTAACTTTGCTCTCTTCTAATGGTTGCCGACCAGCACAACCGGGAGAATATACCCAACGTGCATTCCTCAATGGCAAGATGGATTTGAGTCAGGCTGAAGCCGTCGCTGATTTGGTTTCTGCCAGCAATGCAGCCAGTCATAAGCTAGCAATCAGTCAATTAAAAGGGAATTTCAGTAGTAAACTACAGATATTAAGAGAGCAACTTTTAAAGATGACATCGCTAATTGAGCTGGAATTGGACTTTAGCGATCAGGATGTAGATTTCGCCAATCGCAATGAACTGCTACAATTGGCAAAGGATATAGATACTCATATTACAGCTTTAGCACGTTCTTTCAAAGCTGGTCTCGCTATTAAACAAGGAATTCCTGTAGCTATTATCGGCAAAACCAATGTTGGAAAAAGTACATTACTCAATCGACTCCTACATGAAGATAAAGCTATTGTCAGTGATATCCACGGAACTACACGTGATGTTATCGAAGATACAGTAGACATACATGGCATTACATTCCGATTTATAGATACCGCTGGCATTCGGCAAACACGAGACACGGTAGAACTACTAGGCATCAAACGAACTTATCAAAAACTGGAAGAATCCTCTATCATTATTTGGTTGTTCGACCAACAACCAAGTGAGGAAGAATTACAAAGCATATACACACAAACAGAAGGGAAGAAATTGATACTGGTTCACAATAAGGTTGACCTCTCTCCTACCGTTAATGTAAGAAATGCCATACACATCAGTGCTAAGCAAGGAAACAATATAGAGCAACTAGAGAATGAACTTTATAAAGCTGCTGGTATCCCAGAAATTACAGAAAACGATGTAATTGTCACCAATGCACGCCATTATGAAGCACTAACAATGGCACATGAAAGCATCAACCGTGTCATTAATAACTTGGAAGAAAATGTTAGTGGCGACTTATTAAGCGAAGACCTTCGAATATGTCTAGACCAACTGGCCGATATCACCGGAGGACAAATCACCACCAACGAGGTACTCGGAACCATATTCAGCCATTTTTGCATCGGTAAATGATACATCGCAATTAACCGCAACGAATTAGAATCAACTATAATGAAGTCGCTGAAATTCAGCGGCTTTTTTATTTATCCAAAATCCAGTTCATAACGATTGGATAGTGTTGTTCACCATATTTTTCTACCGTATTTCTACCGCGAAACAAATTGGGGTTTGTTCCCGATGTCACACTGAGGTAGTCAACAACATGTGTTGACAATGGTTTACATAGGTAGACAAAAAGCGAAATTAAAATTAGGCGTATAGCTCATTTTGCAGGATGATTTTGAGTAGTAGGTATTCAATGGCTCAAATTGCAGGATGACTTTTCTTCATATTTCTTTGCTGATGCTAAGCACATATTGTACCTTTAAATCGCAGTCTGAAGCATAGTGAAGCTCTGCTGGGGAGCAACTTCATGAGGAATAGGATTGCGCAAATCGACGAGTATGGGCAGGAGTGGCTATCAATGCGGCTCCTGCTTTTTCATACTTAGAGATTCTGCCGATGCCAAGAAAAACCCAGAAATGAACCGCTTGCGGTTCTCCATCATGAGTCCACTATGATTGTTTAGGTTCTTCTTCAAGTCGGTGAAGGTGCCTTCTATCTTGTTGTTCGTATTGGGCATTCCCTTGCAGTCTTCTTGCTGGTATGTGAAGAGGTAAGGAAGATAGAAGTTCAGACTGTTCATTGCGGCTCTCAAGCGTCGATGAGTGTAATACATCTTTCCGTCCTTGTGCAGGCTTTTGTGATTGACAGTGTCCTGCCATTTCTCTCTCCACTTTTGGTAGTCTCTTTTGAAGTCTGCCTCATTACTCCTGTGAAGTCTACTCACTAAATCTTTCAATTCTCTGCTGGATAGCATCTTAGGATTCTGTGTAAGATAGCGCCTAACTATCTGCTTCATGTGAAATTGACACATCTGTATGTGATAGCCAGAAAAATCTTGAACAAACTCTGTTTTCCATCTATAATCAATCCACAAATGGTATAGCCACGATTCTTGATACTACCTACCGCATTTCGTAGTCTTTCGCTGTCTCACTCTTCACAAAGGTCATATACAATGGTAATCCCGTAGCAGGATCAAGTGCCAATAAAACACAAAAATCTCGCCCCCAATAAGTAACGTCGAGATGAACGAAACCTCTGCCACAGAGAGGAGGTTGCACCCATTCGCATTTGATGTCATGCAGCCTACGTTTGACGGTTGCCACGCTGATACCAAATCGTGATGACAACTCGATTATCGTCTGCTTCTCCTGCTGATAGTCTCGCCATAATTCATCCTCGGAAATCAGCTTGCCTGACCGGAACTGCGCATGACAGTCCTTACACAGATAGAGTTGCTTTCCGTGGCGCAACCCATTCTTTACCGTGTGTTTACTTTTACATATTGGGCATTCTTTTTTGTTCATTCTAACTTCAATTTTAGGCTTTTGAAATGCCTGCGAAGTTAGTGGTTATCGGGACTTAAGTTGTGTCGTATCCTGCAAATTGAGCTATTGGGCGGTTTTGACCTTAAAAAGTATGGCTGAAACGTTTCAATCGCTCAAATAGCCAGTGTTTATCGGCATTTGAACGTTGTCCCATCCTGCAAAATGAGCTATAGGTCTAAAATTATATGGTTTCACTAAAAATATGGAGAAAACAACATGGAAGTAAAAAGAATTTGCCAATGGTGTGGAAAACCATTCATTGCGAAGAAAACAACCACTAATTATTGTAGCCACCAATGTGCCAGTCAAGGCTACAAACACCGAATGAGAGAACGAAGACTCGAACTTCGTGAGTTACAGGATTTGATAGAAGTAAAAAGTAAACTTGACCATCAAGACTACTTTACTTTTGCACAAGCCGCACAGTTGATGGGCGTTTCTCGCCAATACATTTACAAACTCGTCAAAGAGGATAAGTTGAGAGCTTCAAGAATCAGTGCAAGAATGTCAATCATTCGCAGAGCCGATATTGAACTGATGCTCAAAACCCGCCCCTATGAACGAAGAAGAGTAAAAGATGATCTTGATATAACTGAGTACTACACTGCCGAGCAAATTTCCGAAAAGTACAAAGTATCACAAAAATGGATTTGGGCATATACAAGAGAGAACAATATTGGAAAAGCCACACTAATTTGACCCACGCTGGCAAAGTATTTTAGACCCAGTAAAACGATTTATTATTGACCCACTAAATGCCCTGGTCGGGTGGGTCATTTTATTTCGCTATTACTTGGTAATATTCTTTGCTTTTATCTTTCTAAGACTCTCTCCAGTTAGTTCTATTTGATATGAGGTATGCCACAATTCTATCTAGTACAGCATCTGCCACGTTAGGGTCGCCTATTGCATCGTACCAGTTGTCCACAGGAAGTTGAGAAGATATGATAATCGACTTCCTTTCATGCCTATCTTCTATAATATCAAGTAATATAGGACGCTCTTTTGCATCTACAGGTACAAGGAAGGCATCGTCGAGGATTAACAAGCGACATCGCTCTATCTTCTTTAGCTCTGTTTCTAACGTTCCTTTATTCTTGGCGACTTTAAGTATCCCTAGTAATTTTGACATATTAGCATACATCGTTCTAATACCATTTTTACAAGCATGATAGCCTATAGCTGTAGCGATAAAACTTTTACCAGTTCCTGAT